>DAOTYK010000158.1:0-14396 GCA_034434855.1 Thermomicrobium sp. | reverse complement strand
GCCATGTCAGCTTCCCGTACATGATCCAGGATCACCTCGCCGTGGGTGATCGCAGCAGCGATCGCCAGAGTCCCCGCCTCGAGGCGATCAGGCAACACAGAGGCACGATATCCACGTAGGCGATCGACCCCCTGGACGACGATCCGCGAGGTCCCCAGTCCGCTGATGCGAGCTCCCATGTCCTGGAGGATTTGGCCGAGGTTGACGATTTCCGGTTCGGCCGCAGCATTGAGGATCGTCGTCGTCCCTTGGGCCAGACAGGCAGCCATCAAAAGATTTTCCGTGCCGGTATGGCTCGGATAATCCATGTAGATCTCGCAGCCACGGAGCCGCCCACTCCGCAGCTCGAAGCCGCTTTCCGCTACCTCGACCTGTGCGCCCAACTTGCGGAATCCGCGGAGATCGACATCGACCGGACGACTGCCGAGCTGGCAGCCACCGGGAGGAATCGAGCGCGCTCTTCCGAATCGAGCCAGCAATGGACCGGTCACGAGAAAGGACGCTCTCATGCGCGCGACGAGTTCAGGGGGCGGCTCGAACGACGTGACATCGGCGGCACGAATGCGGACGCGGTGACGCTCGGTGTCGAGATCGACCTCGGCACCGAGCGCCCGCAACAGCTCCGTCATGACCACGACATCCTCGAGGAGCGGCACGTTCTCGAGGACACATTCCTCCTCGGTCAGGAGCGCCGCAGCCATCGCCGGCAAAGCCGCATTTTTCGCGCCGCCGATCGCGACACGTCCTCGCAAGACGCGACCACCGATCGTCCGGATGCGCTCGGTGGTTGTCGCGATGGCCACGGCCACCTCCTTCAGGATTGAGCCTCGGGAAGCGGTGGCCCGCCGACTCCCGCTCGCGCTCGCCGCTTGCGGGCGACAGCCAATCGAATGGTCGAGCGCCGCAGTGCCATTTCAGCCCGTCGGCGATCGATGTCCGCCCGGCGCTCGCGCAAGCGCGCCAATGCCCGCTGTCTCGCCTCCTCCGCCCGTGCGAGGTCGATCTCTTCGGCTCGCTCCGCGACATCAGCCAGGACACGCACGACGTTACTGGCGACCTCCAGAAAACCGCCGAAAATCGTCAGGCTGTCCTCGTCGCGCCCGCGCTTGACGCGCATCTCCCCCATACTCAGTAACGAGACGAGCGGGGCATGCCGCGGCAAGATTCCGAGTGCCCCCTCGGCTCCGGGAGCGATCACCATGTCGGCGTCATCGACCTGGTAGACGACCCGTTCGGCGGTTACCACTTCTACCCGGAGTTTCCCGGCCATCGTTCGCCCCCGGTCACGCTTCGCGCGCCATCTGTTCGGCCTTCTCTACCGCCTCATCGATCGTCCCTACCATGTAGAAGGCCTGCTCTGGCAGGTGATCGTGCTTCCCCTCGAGAATCTCCTTGAAGCCGCGGACCGTCTCGTGCCGCGGAACGTAGCGGCCGGGTCGGCCAGTGAACGCTTCTGCCACGAACATCGGTTGCGAGAGGAAGCGCTGGATCTTGCGGGCGCGCGCCACGATCAGCTTGTCCTCTTCGCTCAGTTCCTCGACACCGAGAATCGCGATGATGTCCTGAAGGTCACGATACCGTTGGAGGACCCGCTGAACTTCGCGTGCGACCGTGTAGTGCTCGACTCCCACGATATTCGGATCGAGGATGCGCGAGGTAGATGCGAGGGGATCGACCGCCGGGTACAGACCTTGCTCGGCGATCGACCGCTCCAGCGCGATCGTCGCGTCCAGGTGCGCGAAGGTCGTCGCTGGGGCCGGGTCAGTGTAATCATCGGCCGGCACGTAGATCGCCTGCACCGAGGTGATCGAACCACGCTTGGTGGAGGTGATCCGCTCCTGCAGCTGTCCCATGTCGGTCCCGAGCGTCGGCTGGTATCCCACTGCACTGGGCATTCGGCCGAGCAGCACCGACACTTCCGAACCAGCCTGCACGAACCGGAAGATGTTATCGATGAACAGAAGCACGTCACGACCTTCGTCGCGGAAGTACTCGGCCATCGTCAAGCCGGTCAACCCCACCCGCAGGCGTGCCCCCGGTGGTTCGTTCATCTGACCGAACACCAGCACCGTCTTGTCGATGACGCCTGACTCGCGCATCTCGCGCCAGAGCTGCGTTCCCTCTCGCGTGCGCTCTCCCACGCCGCAGAAGACCGAGTATCCTCCGTGCTCAGCGGCGATGTTCCGGATCAGTTCCATGATGATGACAGTCTTACCGACACCGGCGCCACCGAAGACGCCGACCTTCCCTCCCTTGGTGAAGGGAGCCACCAGATCGATGACCTTGAGGCCAGTCTCGAAGACTTCGACTTGCGTCGATTGCTCCTCGAAAGCAGGCGCCGGGCGATGGATCGGCCAGCGCGGAGCGTCTCCCGGCACGGGCGCCTGCTCGTCGATCGGTTCACCGACCACGTTGAAGATCCGGCCCAACGTTGCCGGACCGACTGGCACCTTGATCGGTTCGCCGGTATCGATCACCGGCATGCCACGCTTCAGGCCATCGGTGGTCGACATCGCGACCGCGCGCACCCAGTCGTTACCGAGGTGCTGTTGAACTTCCAGCACCAGCCGGCCACCCTCCGGCCGCTCGACGATCAACGCGTTGTAGATGTCGGGCAGTTGCCCAGGCGGGAACTCGACGTCGACCACGACTCCTTGAATCTGCACGATCCGGCCAGTAGCGACCTGCGTAGCCATCTTCTTCACCTCACTCGTCGACTCACGGCGATCATTGCAGTGCGCCCAGTGCATTGGCACCGGCAGCGATTTCACTGACCTCACGCGTGATCTGCGCTTGCCGTGCCTTGTTGTACGTCAGGGTCAACTCTGCCACGAGATCCAAAGCGTTCTGTGTCGCGTTGCGCATCGCCACCATCCGCGCACTGTGCTCCGATGCGGAGGCCTCCAGCAAGATGCGATAGAGCTGCATCTCCAGGAAACGCGGGAGCAGCGCCTCCAGCACCGTTGCCGGATCGGGTTCGAAGATGTAGTCGCTGATCGCTCCCGATTCTTGCGGTGGCTCGATCGGCAGCAACTGGAAGACCCGCGGCTCCTGACGCAACGTGTTGATGAAATGGGTGTAGACGACGAACACCGCGTCGACACGGCCGCTGATGAAGTCCTGCGTCGCGAGTTCGACGATCGGCCTGATCATCTCCACCGACGGCCGATCGGTGATGCGCGTGAACTCCGCGATCATCGGCCAGCCGTATCGGACGAGGAAATCGCGACCCTTCCTCCCGATAGCGACGATATCGAAGTTCTCGATCGGCTCGCTCCGCTCCCGAGTCATGAAGTCGACAGCGCGGCGAATCACGTTGGTATTGAGCGAGCCAGCCAGACCACGATCGGAAGTCACCAGGATGAGTTGGATCCGCTTGATCGGCCTTCGCTGGAGCAATGGGAAAGCACGCACTTCCTCGGTCGGACTCGTCATTGCGGCCAGATCACCGAGCATCGCGCGGATCCGATCGGCGTAGGGTCGTGCAGCGAGCACCGCCTGCTGCGCTCGCCGCATCTTGGAGGCAGCAACCATCTCCATAGCGCGGGTGATCTGCGCCGTATTCTTGATGCTCCGGATCCGGCGCCTGATCTCGCGCGGCGTTACTGCTTGCGGCACGGCTTTCGCCCCCTCCAGGTGGTCAGATGATCACCCGCTCCTGCGGTGGCGCCCAAATGCTCTGCTTGAAGGCACGCGTAACCTCGTGCAGTTGCTGGATGAGATCGTCCTTCAGCTCCCGCTCACTGGCGATCCGCTGCAGAATCTGCGGATGACTCGTCCGCAGGTAGTCGAGATACTGCTTCTCGAACTCGCGCACATGCTCGACCAAGACGTCATCTAGGTAGCCGTTCGTCGCGACCCAGATGATCGCAACCTGCTCCTCGACCGGCATCGGTTGGTACTGCGGCTGCTTGAGCACCTCGGTCAGGCGCAAACCGCGATCGATCTGGCGCTTGGTCGCTGGATCCAGTTCGGCCGCAAACTGCGCGAACGCTGCCAATTCTCGGAACTGCGCCAATTCCAGACGCAAGCGCCCGGCCACCTGTCGCATCGCGCGGATCTGTGCTGCGCCACCGACACGCGAAACAGAGAGACCCACGTTGATCGCGGGCCGGATACCGGCATAGAAGAGATCCGGCTCGAGATAGATCTGACCATCCGTGATGGAGATGACGTTCGTCGGAATGTAAGCCGAGACATCGTTGGCCTGCGTCTCGACGATCGGTAACGCGGTCAGTGTTCCACCCCCGAGATCGTCGCGAAGTCGCGCCGCGCGCTCCAGGAGGCGCGAATGGAGGTAGAAGATATCGCCGGGGTACGCTTCTCGGCCCGGTGGTCGCCGCATCAGCAAGGAAACTTGCCGATACGCCCAGGCATGCTTGGAGAGGTCATCGTAAACGATCAGAGCATGGCCACCGCTTTCCATGATCTCTTCGCCCATCGCACAACCGGCGTACGGGGCGATGTACTGCAGTGCTGCTGGATCGGATGCGGTCGCGGCCACGACGATCGTATGCTCCATCGCGCCGTGCCGCTCGAGCGTGGCCACCGTCTGTGCGACTTGCGCTCGCTTCTGACCGATCGCCACGTAGATGCAGATGACACCTTTCCCCTTCTGATTGATGATGGTATCGATGGCGATCGCCGTCTTCCCCGTCTGCCGGTCACCGATGATCAGCTCGCGCTGCCCCCGGCCGATCGGGATCATCGAGTCGATAGCCTTGATGCCGGTCTGCAGTGCCGTGTCCACGTCCTGACGCATCACCACGCCGGGAGCGATCCGCTCGATCGGGCGGAACTTGTCGGTGTTGATCGGCCCCTTTCCGTCGATCGGTTCACCGAGTGCATTGACGACCCGGCCGACCAGTGCTGGCCCAACCGGTACCGACGCGATGCGGCCGGTCGCTCGCACCTCGTCACCTTCCTCGATGCCCGTGTAGTCGCCGAGGATGATGACACCGACCGAGTCCTCCTGGAGGTTGAAAGCGATGCCGAGCACACCGTTCTCGAACTCGACGAGCTCGCTGGCCATCACATCACGCAAGCCATGGACAGTCGCGATCCCGTCACCCACTTGGACCACGTAGCCGACATTGGTCACGACCATGCGGCTACCGTATTGCTCGATCTGTTGCTTGAGGATCTCCGTGATTTCGGTCGGACGCACTGACATGTTGCCTCCCTCACGCGCTCAGGCTGCTGCTCCGACGAGCTGCCGCCGGAGATTCGTCAACTGCGTGCGCACACTGGCATCGAAGACTTCGTCCCCGATCTTGAGCACCACACCGCCGAGGAGTTCGGGATCGACCGTCGTGCGCAGTTCGACCGGACGACTCAGTCGCTGCTCGAGTTCGCGACGTACCCGCTCCACCTCGCTCGGCTCCAGTGGCACCGCTGTGACCAGCTCGACATCGATCACCCCGCGATGCTCGCGGAGAAGATCGCGGAAAGCGGCGACGACATCGCGCAGTTGGTGCCAGCGCCCTCGCTCCAAGAGCAGCACGAGGAGATTTCGCACGTACCGGTTCTCGTCGCCTGGGAAGAGCCGATCGATCACTTCGACCTTGGCCTCGAGCGGAATCGCTGGATTCTGAACGAACTCTTCGACCGCGCCATCTCGCGCCAAGGCCTCCAAATCAGCCAATCGCTGCTCCCAAAAATCCAGCTGGCCGTGCTCCTTGGCGACGGCGAACGCAGCCTGGGCATACCGCTTGGCGACTCCCGCGACCGCCACGCTCGCACCCCCTACCGCCGCGCGCCATCGAGTTCAGCCAGCGCCTGTTCGATCAAGGCCAAGTGCCGATCACGATCCAGTTCCTGGCGGATGATACGGGTCGCAGCCAGAATCGCCAGGTCCGCTACTTCACGCCGCAATTCAGCCCAGACACGCTGGCGTTCGGCCTCGATCGCCTCTTGCGCTTGCTGGATCAGTTGCTGCGCTTGCTGTTGCGCCTCCTCGCGTGCCCGCGCGATCAACTGTTCAGCACTCTCGCGGGCACTCGCCACGATCCGCTGTGCCTCGCGCCGTGCCTCGGCCAGAATCTCCTCGTTGCGAGCCTGCGTCTCAGCTAACTCGCGCTTCATCCGCTCGGCCGCTTCCAGACCCTCGCGGATCCGCTCCTGGCGTTGGTCGATCATCCGCGTGATCGGCCCCAGAGCAAATCGCCAGAAGACCGCGAGGAAGAGCAGGAAGGCGATGAGCTGGACGATCAGATTTTCACCGGAGATTCCCAGCTGCTCCATGCTCCTGCCTAGCCCCTTCTCGAACGTCTCTCGGAAGCATCGCCTCGGGGGAACCCGCGCCAGCAGCCCAGACAGGAAGCTGCTGGCGCGTCCGCCACTCTCCCGCAGGATCGACGATCTACAGCACGAAGGCGATGATCACCGCGACGACGAAGGCATAGATCGCCACTGCCTCGGCCAGCGCCGCACCGATGATCATGGTCAGGCGGACCGCTCCCTCAGCCTCCGGATTGCGGCCGATCGCCTCCATCGCGCCCTTCACCGCAAGCCCGATACCGATTCCAGGCCCGAGTGCTCCGAGCCCGATCGCAAGGGCTGCAGCCATCGGCACGACGACACCCGGCTCAGTGACATTCGCGAACACGATCCTGTCCTCCCTTCACCAACCGTCCGCTCCGCTCAGCGACACAGCGTTCCACAACCGACCGTCAATCGCCACCGGTCCCCAGCGAGACCACTCGCGAGCCGTGCGCGGCACTCCGCTGATGCTCCTCGGCCTCATGCTCCTCCTCGTGCTCGTGCGCCGAGGCCAATGCGATGTAGATCAAGGTCAACACCGCGAAGATCAAGGCCTGAATGAAACCGAACAGCACTTCGAGATAGAGGAAAATGACGGGAATCACCAAGCCGACCACCGTGATCTTGATCGCATTGGCGATACCGTACATGACAGTGAGCAGCGTCTCGCCAGCGAAGATATTCCCGAAAAGACGGAAGGAGAGCGACACGATACGCGAGAGTTCACTGATGATCTCGATCGGCAAGAGAAACGGCGGATTCGCCATATGCTTGATGCGGCCCCAGACGCCATGCGCCGAAATGCCAGCCACCTGGAACGCGACGTAGCTGATCAGTGCCATGGCCAGCGTCATATTCAAATCAGCGCTCGGCGGGCGGAAGAGCGGCACCAGCGTTCGACCACCGTGCTCGGCACCACTCGCCCCCTCGCTCGCGGCCACCAGTGCATGCTTCCCCTCATGCCAGATGCCGATCGTCCCGATCCCCGGGAGCAAACCGGTGTAGTTCGCGACGATGATGAAGATGAAGAGGCCACCGATCAGCGGAAAGATCCGCCGGCCCAACTTCTTGCCCGCAGTCCCCTCCACCAGGCCGAGCAAGAACTCGACCACCATCTCGACGACCGACTGCAAGCGGCCAGGAACGAGTTGCGCTCGTCGAGCCACGATCGAGCCGAGGATGATGAGGAAGAGCATCACGAGGAGCATCGTCAGAAAGGAGTTGGTAATGCGCAGGGTCAAACTACCGAAGAGCGGGAGACTCCAGAGCGTCTCCGGCTTGACCGAGATGTGGAGTTCCACTCCCTACCTCCTGCCCCGCCGCTGCCCACCAATGACGGCGAGCTGATACAGCGAATACCCAGCCGTCACCAATCCCAACACCAGCCCCACCAACGTGAGATACGGCGTGGTTCCGAGCCAACGATCCAACAGCACTCCTCCGCCGATGCAGAGCACAAGACTAGACACGACCGAGAAGCCGAGCCCCAGGGCTGTCCCGATCGCTTGCCAATCTCGTACTCGCGGCGGGCGACTCTGCGGCCCGCTCACGCTTGCGCATCCTATCACAAACCCCGCGGCACCAGCAACACGGATCAGTCATTGGCAGCAGGCATCGCCACCGGCTCGGCCAGCGGCAGCGGTCGCTGCTCGCCCTCTCGCAGCACCTGCTTGGCCACACCGATGAACGCCACGAAGAGCGGGTGCGGCCGGTTCGGTCGCGACTTGAATTCAGGATGGAACTGCACCCCGACGAACCAGGGGTGATCGCGCAGCTCCATGATCTCGATGTACCGGCCATCGGGAGATTGTCCGCTCACGAGAAAACCAGCGGCCTCGAAGGCCTCCCGATAGGCATTGTTCACTTCCCAGCGATGGCGGTGTCGCTCGTAGACCAGCGGTTCCCCGTACGCGAGCGCCGCCTTGGTCCCCGGTACGAGTTGGCACGGATATCGTCCCAAACGCATCGTCCCCCCCATGTCGACCCCCCGCTGATCGGGCATGAGGTCGATCACCGGATGAGGCGTTTCCGGATCGATTTCCGTGCTGTTCGCTCCGCACAGTCCGAGGACGTTCCGCGCGAACTCGATCACTGCCATGTGCAGGCCGTAGCAGAGGCCGAGATAGGGAATCTCGCGCTCCCTCGCGTAGCGCGCCGCCAGCATCTTTCCTTCGACCCCGCGCGGGCCGAACCCTCCAGGTACCACGATTCCATTCACATGGCGCAGCGCCGCCTCGATCTCGCTTCGTTCGGCCGTCGAGTTGACCCAGACGATCTCCACGGCGACATCATGTGCCAATCCTGCATGGCGCAACGCTTCGACCACGCTCAAGTAGGCATCGTGCAACTCGACGTACTTCCCAACCAGGCCGATGCGGATACGCCGGCGCGGTGATTTCAACCGTTCCACCATCCGCTCCCAGTCGGCCAAATCAGGCTCGCGATCTTCCCAGCCGAGATGCTCCATGACGTAGCGGCCCAGCCCTGCTCGCTCCAGCATCAAGGGGACTTCGTAAATCGTCTCGGCCGTCGGCAACAAGATGACAGCATCCTCGTCCACATCGCCGAAGAGTGCGACCTTCGCCCGCACGTCGTCACCGACCGGATGATCGGTCCGACAGATGATCACGTCCGGTTGGATCCCGATCGCGCGCAATTCCTTGACGCTGTGTTGGGTCGGCTTGGTCTTCACTTCACCGGTGCTACCGATGTACGGCAAAAACGTGACATGGATATACAGCACGTTGCGGCGGCCTTCCTCGCGCCGCATCTGGCGAATCGCCTCCAAGAAGGGTTGCCCCTCGATATCGCCGACCGTCCCACCGACCTCCACGACGACGACATCCGGTCGGTGAAGCTCGGCCACTTGGCGGATGCGTGCCTTGATCTCGTTGGTGATGTGCGGGATCACCTGAACCGTGCCACCGAGATAATCCCCACGCCGCTCCTTCGCGATCACGGCCGAGTACACTTGCCCGGTCGTGACATTGGATGCCCGACTCAAATTCTCGTCCGTGAACCGCTCATAATGGCCAAGGTCGAGATCGGTCTCCGCGCCATCTTCGGTGACGAAGACTTCGCCATGCTGGTACGGCGACATCGTGCCCGGATCCACGTTCAAGTAAGGATCCAGCTTCATCAACGCCACCCGCAAGCCACGGCCCTTGAGCAGTCTCCCGATCGCAGCGGTGGTGATCCCCTTCCCGACCGACGAGACGACACCCCCCGTCACGAAGACGTACTTCGGCATCCGCACACCTCCCGCCCAGCGCTCTCCACCATCAGGGGTCGGGGACGAGCACCACCACTTCCACCGCCTCCCCGAACTCGCCCTTGCGCACGCTCAAGCTCTCTTGGGCCTTCCACTCGGTAATTCCCATCGCCCGCATGAACCGTTCCAGTGGGTCACGCTCCGAATCACCCTTCTCCGTCCGGTATTGGAGTGGTACGACGATGTGCGGCTCGATCTGTCCGACCACTTCGACCGCACGATCAGCATCCAGGGTCGTTCCCCCACCGACGGGAACCAGCAACACATCCACATCGCTCAAGAGCTCAGCCTGCTCCTCGCTCAGCGGATGACCGAGATCCCCGAGGTGGCAGACCTGAACTCCATCCAAATCCACGACGTAGACGGTGTTCTTGCCGAATCGCTTCCCTCGCTCGGTGTCGTGGTAGGTACGGATGCCGGTAATGAACGTCCCTTTGATCTCGTATTCTCCCGGCCCCTCGACCAACCGATAACCGGGCCGGACCAATTCCAAATGACGATGACCTGGATGCGGATGGCTCACGGTGACGATGTCAGCGCGCTGCTTGGCTGGCACGTATCCGGTCTCCGGTCCGACCGGGTCCATGATCACCGTCACATCGCGTCCCCGCAGCCGGACACACGCATGCCCCAGCCACTTGATCTCAGCCATCGAGAGCCGTCCGTTCGCACTGATTCCGGCACAGGACGGAACTGCACGCGAGGGTTCCGTATCCACATCGGGACGCCAGTATATCGCGTGTCCGTTCACCCTCGCAACCGGTGCCCGACTGTGGTTGCTCGACCAGGGAGCGTCTGTCACGTTTCGAGCTCGCTCCACCACGCGAGCACCCGCTGCCGGCACGCGTGAAGAAAACTGTCCCGCACCCGATGGCTCGACTCAGAGCGCTGGACGGGTAATCGAACAGAGCGAAGGTCTCCTGCGTGAACCCGTTCCCTGGTCACTCAGCCAGCGGAAAATCGTCGTCTCCAGCTTTTCCAGAAAACACTTCTCGCACGACGCGCCGGATAACAGACCAGGAAAATCCGCGGCGCTGCAGCAAGCCGATGACGCGGCGCTCCTGAGTCACCCGGTCATGGTTCTGCGAACGCCCAAGGTGCTTTTGAGCCAGCGCCAGCGCCGCGCTGAACTCTTCCTCCGCATCGTGTGTCACGACCGCATCGATTACCTCGTCGGGAATTCCTTTGGCACGGAGTTCCTGACGCAGAGCTGCGCTGCCTCGCGGACGACTCGTCCGTCGCTGCGCAACCCAGAACGCGACGAATGCACGATCGTCCAAGTAGCCGAGCGTTCGGAGTTTTGTTATCACCTCTTCGACGACGTCGTCCACGAAGCGTTTCTGTCGCAGTCGACGGGCAAGTTCCGCTTCGCTCCGCGGGCGCGCGGCGAGCAATCGCAGTGCAGCCTCCATCGCTTCCTCGACGGCTGCCACATGCTCCAGGCGCGATCGTCGCTCCGGCGTGAGAACTTCACCGGTCCGCACATCGAGCTCGCTGATCCGCAGGGCACTGAGCCGCAGCCACGGCACACCGTTCCGCTCGATGAGTAGCCGACCGGGTCGGCGACGGTCCGGTACGATCCGCGTTATCGCGTCCGTTTCCTCGCTCATCCGATCCTCCACTCGGCAACGAGTCATCTGGCAGAGTTAGGCATGGGAGAATGTATCGGATGCGTACCTCGACGAACGTCTCGCGCCGATCCCTGATTCGTGCCCGCTGGTTCGTCGCCGGTTTTCTCGGTCTGACTGCCTTGACGGCAGGGACAACCATACTCGCGCTCGGACTGGCTATCGCTGAGCACGCTCGCAATGATGAGCGCGCACCCGCTGACGCGATCCTCGTCCTCGGTGCTGCCCAGTACAATGGTCGTCCGACCCGCGCCTTTCGCGCTCGTCTCGACCATGCTGCCGCACTCTTTCGCCAAGGATACGCCCCCACGATCGTCCTCGTCGGCGGGAAAACCGACTGGGACCTGGAGAGCGAGGCGGAAGTTGGCGCCCGCTATCTGCGAGAGCAGGGCATTCCGGATGATGCTCTGCTCGTCGTTCCGGTAGGCCGCAATACCTGGCAAAGCATCGAGGCAGCAGCGCAGCCGCTTCGCGAGCGAGCAGTCCAGCGCCTTCTCGTCGTGAGCGATGGGTTCCACCTCTTCCGGAGCAAGCTCATGGCACGTTCCTTCGGTTTCCAGGTATACGGCAGCCCTGCGCCAGGCAGCCCGATCCGCCCCGGCTCGCCGCTCGAGCGCTGGTACATCGCACGCGAGGCGATCGCGACGCTGGCCTTCCTCCTGGGTCGCCGCTGACGAACGCTCAGTCGGCAGCGTCACTGACGACGAAGTTCACGAGCCGGCCGGGCACGTAGACCACTCGCTCGATGCGCTTCCCTGCCAAGTAGGCCTGCACACGCTCCAGTTCGCGCGCTCGGGCCACCGCTTCGTCCTCACCGATCGCAGCTGGGACCAGCAGGCGATCGCGCACCCGCCCATTCACTTGAATGACCAGTTCGACCGTCTCCTCAGCCGCCAGTGCGGGGTCGTACGCCGGCCAGGATTGCTGGTGCACGCTGTACGGCTTGCCGAGTCTCTGCCAAAGCTCTTCCGCCAGGTGCGGCGCTCCCGGCGCGAGCAAGAGGACGAGCGTCTCCAAGGCCTCCCGCCAGACCGGCATCCGCACGACTGTGCTCTCTCGCACGCGCGACAACTCGTTCACGAGTTCCATCATCCGCGCGATTGCGGTATTGAAGCTGAACGTCTCGAAGTCGTCGGTCACCTGCTTGATCGTCCGATGCACGAGCCGGCGCAAGGCACGGGCCTGCTCATCCTCCGCTGTGTCGGCCGGCATTGCGAGCGTTTCGGTCACGAGCGCCCACACACGCTGCAAGAAACGCTGCACACCCGCGACGCCGCGAGAACTCCACGGACCGCCCTGCGACCAGGGACCGATGAACATCAGGTACAGCCGAACGGTGTCCGCTCCCAACCGGGCCACGAGTTCATCGGGATCGACGACATTCCCACGGCTCTTGGACATCTTCTCGCCATCTTCGCCCAGAATGACGCCGTGATTGAAGAGCCGGAGAAACGGCTCGCGATGATTCACCAATCCGAGGTCAGCGAGCGCCTTGGTCCAGAAGCGGCTGTAGAGGAGATGCAGGATAGCGTGTTCGATCCCACCGGTATACTGATCGACCGGCGTCCAATAGGCGACCTTGTCAGGATCGAACGGCCGCTCGTTCTCGTGCGGACTCAAGTAGCGGTACCAGTACCATGACGAGTCCACGAAGGTGTCCATCGTATCGGTTTCGCGCCGCGCCGGAGCGCCGCACTGTGGGCAGGTAGTGTTCACGAAGGCCTCGTGGGTGATCAAGGGCGATTGCCCGGTCGGCATGAACTCCGCATCCTCCGGCAACAGCACGGGAAGTTGCTCCTCTGGAACCGGAACGATGCCGCAGTGATCACAATAGACGATCGGGATGGGCGTTCCCCAATACCGCTGGCGCGAGATGAGCCAGTCACGCAACCGGTACGTCACCTCGCGCCGGCCCACTCCTCGTTCCTCGAGCCACGCGATGACGCGGCGGATCGCCTCGCCTCCCTCCGTCGGCGTACCCTCGAAGGGGCCAGAATTGACCATCACGCCCTCGCCATCGTATGCCTCTTCCATGGTCGCCGGATCCAGTGTCCGGTCTCGCGGCTGGATCACGACCACGATCGGTAGGTCAAAGGCGCGTGCGAACTCGAAGTCGCGCTGATCGTGCGCCGGCACCGCCATGATGGCCCCGGTGCCGTACTGCATGAGCACGTAATCGGCGATCCAGATGGGGATCCGCTGCTCGTTCGCCGGATTGATCGCGTACGCACCGATGAAGACACCCGTCTTTTCACGTTCAGTCGAGGTTCGCTCGATATCGCTCCGCCGCCGCGCCTGATCGATGTACGCCTCGACTTCGGCTCGCCGCTCAGGGGTCGTCAGCTTTTCCACGAGTGGATGTTCTGGCGCCAACACCAGGAAGGTCGCTCCCCAGAGGGTGTCCGGGCGGGTCGTGAACACTTCGATCGGGTCTCCCTGCTCGGAGCGAAAGACGATCCGCGCACCCTCCGACCGGCCGATCCAGTTGCGCTGCATCGTGATGACACGCTCCGGCCAGTCGATACCATCGAAGCGCAGAAGTTCCTCGGCATACGCGGTGATGCGCAAGAACCACTGTTCGAGGTCTCGCCGGTACACCTCGGTGCTGCAGCGCTCGCAGCGTCCATCGATGACTTGCTCGTTGGCCAGCACCGTCTGGCATGTCGGGCACCACCAGACTGGCGCCTTGGCACGATAGGCCAGACCACGCTTGTAGAACTGGAGGAAGAACCACTGGTTCCAGCGGTAATACTCAGGAAGACACGTGATCACTTCCTTGGACCAATCGAACATCCCGCCGAGAGAGCGCAGCTGCTTTTTCATGTGCGCGATGTTCTGCATGGTCCACACGCGGGGATGGATACCGTGTTTGATCGCCGCGTTCTCTGCCGGTAACCCGAAGGCGTCGAACCCGAATGGGAAGAGGACATTGAAACCACGCATGCGCTTGTAGCGAGCAGCGGCATCAGCTGGTGCGTAGGAGAACCAATGGCCGATGTGCAAGTTTCCCGATGGATAGGGGAACATGACGAGGTGATACCACTTGGGGCGAGTGGGATCCTCCCGCACGTTGGAGTAGATCCCTGTCTCCTCCCAGATTTGCTGCCATTTGGGCTCGATCACTTGCGGTTCGTACCGCTCGGCCTGCCGGACCCCCTGCGTCGTTGCCATCGCTGCTCCTCCCGCGCCTCGGTCTCTTCCAACGGACAGCGGCCCGTCCACGAAGGGACGGGCCA
>DAOTYK010000157.1:0-3593 GCA_034434855.1 Thermomicrobium sp. | reverse complement strand
GCTGAGGGACAGGTTCGTTTCTTTGGGCGTGTTCGTGCTCGGCCCGCGGCGAGGACGTACCGCGTTTTCCATTCTGCTCGCCGAGACTCGTTCGGTGCTTCCGCCAGCCAGAAGGCAGTGGCAATTGCTCCTCACCGTCCCGTACACTCGCCATGCGCGTCGGCAGAGCGCAGGAGGTTGATGATGACGACCGACGGGTCCGGAACGATCGACCGAGCGTTTCTCCAAGCAGTACGCAAAGCGGCGGGCTTCCGCGCCTCGCCACGCCAGATCATCCCCGTGGTTCGCGCGCTCGCTGCCCGTCAGCGGCCAGTCACGCCGGAAGTGGTGGCACGCCTGCTCAGCGAAATCGAGCAGGGCGAACGATCAGCCCGCCAGCGACGCAACGCCGAACTCTGGCGAGAACTGGGAGCCTACCTGGCGCTGGAAGGGAAACCAGCCCACCCTGAAGCACAGCGCGCTCTGCTCGGCCGTGTCCGCCGCATCCTCGGCGAGCGTCATTCCGACCGAGTTCTCTTGGAGGTCGCGGTCGCGCTCGGAGCAGCTGGGCATCCGGTCGAGGCCCGCACGGTTGCGGACGCGCTGCGGTGGTTGGAGAGCAAGCTCGGCCCCACGCTCACCGCCGAGACGATCGAGCCGTACCTCGCGCAGGCCGTCGCCGCAGTCTCCACGGCGCCCTCAACCGCCGGGCAATCGCGTCGACGATCTTCCCGCCGCCGAGCCCCCTGATACCCCACCGCGGAGTGCCGTGCTGGAGCACTAGCGGGCAGCCGCGAGTTCACCAGCCAGCGCCTCACGCACGACAGCGGCCATCCGGGCGATCCCCTCGTCGATCTGCTCGAGCGTCACCGCACTGAACGAGAGGCGCAGGTGCTGATCCCCGCTCCCGTCACCGTAAAAGGCCGGGCCAGGGATGAAATCGACCCGTCGCTCGCGGCAGGCCGAAAGGAGCGCGGTCGCGCTCAAGCCTTCCGGTAGGGTGAGCCAGATGAAGAAACCGCCGTTCGGCCGTGTCCAGCGCACCCCTTCCGGCATCTCCCGCTCGAGGGCTGCCAACATCCGTTCGCACTTTTGTTTGTACAGCCGACGCAACTCGGCAACATGCGCGTGGTAGCGTCCGGTGCGGAGGTACCAGTCAGCCAGCGCTGCCGTGAAGCTGTTCCGGAGCGCATCGATCCGCGCTCGGGCGAGTGTCGCCACGATCGGCGCCGGACCGACCACGTACCCCAATCGGAGTCCGGCCGCGATCGTCTTGGAGAGCGTCCCGCAGTACAACACGTTCCCTGGAGCAGCCAGGCTATAAATGGTCGGTGGGTACTCTCCGCGGAAGCGAAGCTCGTAATAGGCGTCGTCTTCGATGATGAGCAAGCCCCGCTCGTCGGCCAGGCGAGCGAGAGCCTGTCGGCGCTCGAGCGAGGTTTCCACGCCAGCCGGATTTTGGAAGGTCGGCAGCGTGTAGAGAAACTTGGGATGCCGCCCCTCGCGCTCCAGTCGGTCGAGTGCAGCAGCGACCCCATCCGGATCGATACCGTGTTCATCGATCGGAATGCCGACCAATTCCGCTCCGGCCAGCTTGAACATGCTGGTCGCCCCCATCCACGCCGGGGCATCGATCAGCACCACGTCACCGGGATCGAGCAGAGCGTCGCAGATGATACCGAGGCCGTTGCTGGAGCCGAGCGTGACGAGGATCTGGTCCGGCGCGACCTGCATGCCCTGATCGCGAGCGAGCTTCTCGGCGAGCGCCTCGTTCAGCTCGTCCGGGCGGATCAGGTTCTGATAGCCGAGCGCGTCCCGGCGCTGGTTCTCGGCCAGAAACTCCGCTGCGAGGGCCATGTCCTCGAGCGGAAGCGTCTCCCAGTCGGGATCACCGTAGACGAACGAGATCATCCCTTCCGGGGGTACCCGCGGTGGCCGCTCGGCAGCCGCAGCGATCCGCCCTCTCCTCGACCACCTCGCGTGCCAGCGCTCGTCCATCGCAACGGCTCCTTCCCTGCACGTGGTATGCTGCGCGGCAGTGTGCCGCTGTCTCAGTATAGTGGAGAGCAGCGGCAGTTCGCGAGACGGTGAGAAGCGAGGAGGCGTCGATGAGCGTGGTGGCCGATCCCGAACTGGTGATGACCATGCACCGGGCGATCGCTCACTATCGTGGCCTGCACCCCCGCGCCATTCCGGTCGATCACCCCGACCTTCCGGAACTCGCCACGCCCGATCGGCTGGCCTATGCCGTCGCCTGGATTCTGGCCGCAGCGATCGTTGGTAGTCGCTACCGTACCTCGGCCATCGACGTCTTACCGGTCTACCATCCGGACCACGGCTGGGATCGCTTCCTCGTCACGCGCCGCGTGAGCTGCAAGCTCTGCGCTGACGAGCCAGCAGACAGCCAAGGCACGCTGTGGCTCGACAAAGAGGGCGCACCCCTCTATACCATCGGCCAGAGCCTCGAACTCGCGCTGGGCTCCCTCTGCCGCGAAGACCCAGCCGATGCGATCCGGCGCCTGCTGTTCGCTGTGCCCGCCCCACGACTCCGGCAAGGAGACCACTCTTCCTGTCCGCACGTTTGGGCCGAACGGTATCCGTCCATCTACCGGGTCACTGCCGGGCTGATCGCGGATTATCCCGGCTTGATCGCTGCGCGCGAGATATTCGTCGACGAGCAGCCGATCGACGGAACATACCATCCGCTGTATACGGCCAGTGGAGCCCGCCTCTCCGGCTGGACTTATGACTATGTTCAGTATCTGGCAGGAGAACGGATCGTCTTCCTCCGGATCGACGGGCGACTCGTCACCTTCGAGGTCGAGCCAGGCATCTGGCGGACCGAAGAAGTTCCTGCTCGAGATGAATCGGAACTGCGCAGCTATCTCGAGGAACGCTTGGAACTCGGTGCGCCAGGACAACCGATCGTGACGGTATCCTCAGGGGAGGCGGAGGAGCGCCGGAACGCGCCAAGCGACGAGCAAAGCGAGGAGTGAGCTGGCGACTGCACCGGCGAGTACTGCGGCCGGCACACCGATGGCGTCACCGAGCGCTCCCATCGGGAGCGCACCGAGGGGCATGAACCCCCAGGTGATCATATAGAGCCCCATCACGCGCCCCCGCACCTCGTCATCGATGGCGAGGTGCAGGAGGGCGTTATTGAGTGCCATGTAGCTCGCCCCGAGAAAGCCACCAGCGAAGAGGCAGGCGAGCACGAGCGGTAACCAGCGCGTCATGGTGAAGGTCGCGATGACGCCACCGTAGATCACGATGACTGCCACCATCAGGAAGCCACGGCGGCGGGCTCGCTGCAACCCCGCGACGAAGAGCGAACCGGTCAAGGCGCCCGCTCCACCGACGGTGTAGAGCAGACCGAGCCCGCTCGGCCCGAGGTGAAAGACATCCCGCGCGAAGACAGGCAGTAATTGCAGATAGGGAAACACCAGAAGGGTGGGCACGCTGGCCAACAGCAAAAGGGCGAGGACGACCGGCGCCCGGCGAACGTAGCTCAGTCCCTCCACCAGTGTCCGCAGGAAGGAACCACTGACCGGACGCGCCGGAGGCGTCATCGGGAGGCGCGCAGTATTGAGCAAGGCGAGCACGAGACAACCTGC
>DAOTYK010000156.1:0-7774 GCA_034434855.1 Thermomicrobium sp. | reverse complement strand
CATTGCGCGCGAGCTCCCGCTGCAAGCGGAGGAGAGCCCGCCGGACCGGCGGATGGGCCGAAACCAGAGAGGCGAGCCGATCGATCTCTGGGGTTCGGATCGCCCAGGTCACATCGCGGTCGTCGAGCCAGACGTCATAGAGCCGCCCATCCTGGACCGAAGGTGGACCGACCCGAATCGACAGGTTCTGTGCCAGTTGCGCCAATCGTTCTGCATCGTCCGGTGCGATACCCCGCTCCTGCGCCAGCAAGGCAAGCACCCGATAGACAACCCCCGTGTCGAAATACAGCGCACCGAGTCGTTTGGCGACTTCAGCGCCGACGGTGCTCTTTCCTGACCCCGCTGGGCCGTCGATCGCCACGACGAACTGGCATGCCCCTGCCACCACGCGCCTTCCGTTCCCTTCCCACCGCTCCCTCGGGGAACTCTGGTAAGCCGACCGCTCGGCGCAAGGCTGCTACCTCACTGGGTGTGAGGTCGCGCCATTGTCCGGGCGGAAGATCACCGAGTCGTAACGGCCCGACGCGGACTCGCTGCAAGCGAAGCACTGGATAGCCGACACGCTCGAAGACACGACGGATGATCCGGTTGCGTCCCTCGTGTATCACGACGCGATACACGGTGCCCTGCGGCTCGACCCGAATCGCCTCGAGTCGTCGAATCTGAACCGGACGTCCATCGACCGGTACGCCGCGACGCAAGGCTTCCTCGACTTCAGGTGAGGGAAAGCCATCGATGAGAACCTCGTACTCCTTCTCCAGCTCGTAGCGCGGGTGAGTGATCCGGTAGATCAGATCGCCGTCATTGGTAAGGAGGAGGAGACCCGAGGAATCTCGATCCAGCCGTCCGACGGGTACGACACGCTCAGGAACTTGGACGAGATCGAGCACCGTCTTGCGCCCGTATTCATCGGCGGTCGTCGTGATGTACCCTACCGGTTTGTGCAGCATGATGGATCGCCGAGGCGCCGAGCGGAGCGGCTTTCCGTCGACACAAATTTCTTGGCGCTCCGGATCGACCTTGCGCCCGAGTTCGCGCACGACGACGCCATCGACGGTCACCCGACCCGCCAGAATCAACTCTTCGGCCTTCCGGCGCGATGCGACGCCGTGCGCGGCAAGAACACGCTGCAGTCGCTGCTCGGTCATCGTCTCGCTCACTCACCGCTCCACACGCAGGAGCGGTACGACGAAGAGGTCGCTCGTTCCGATGCGTAATCGTACCGTACCCACGACGTCGGCTGATGAGTGCTGCCGATCGATGATGATGCGCACGCGGTCAGCTGTCTCGTACGCGACCACGACGGTCGGCACGAGAGCCGGAACGATTCCCTCTCGAGCCAGGCTGGCCAACTCAGCGAACGAACGGCCATCGAGGGTAAACCACCGGTACTGGCGGTCGAGGTAGGTCAACAATGCACGCGCGTCGGCATAACGATCGCGACTGCTCAGCACAACGAGTACCACGATGTCGTTACCGCGTCGTACTGCGGCCACCAGGCATTGTCCCGCAGCCACGGAGGTGCCTGTCTTGACGCCGAGCGCATCGGGCTCGGCTAGGAACTGGTTCGTGTTGACGACCGTGAGTCGGCGACTCTGTGGCCCAGCGATCTCGATCTCGCGCGTCCGTGTCGCAACGAGCTCCGCGAGCAACGGGTCGCCCAAGACGGCTGCGGTGATGATCGCGAGATCGCGCGCCGAGACGGTCTGACCGGCCACGTCACGCCCATCCGGCGTTGCGAACGACGAGTTCCGCAAGCCGAGACGCGCTGCTTCCCGGTTCATCGCGTCGATGAAAGCAGCCCGCGGCACGTCGTGTTCCGGATCGATCCGCTCCCCAGCGACCCGAGCGAGGGCGAGCGCCGCATCACCAGCCGAGGCAATCAGCATCGCGGCCAGGAGATCCGTCACTGTCACGCGATCACCGGGTTGTAAGCCAGCATTGGCATAGACGGTCGGATCGACGAGGTCTTCGGGCCGAATCGTGATCGACTCGTCTGGCCGGAGCCAGCGCCGGACGACCAAAGCAGTCATCAGTTTGGTCGTACTCGCTGGCGGTAGAGGGCGATCAGCTTCCTGCGCCCAGAGTTCCACCCCAGCCGTGATATCGACAGCAAAGCTCGCCCGAGCAGTGAGCGTGGGACGCTCGGCAGGCTGGTAGGCCGATGACAGCGCAGCGCGGCTGGACACCTCTGGGACGACAGCCACCGCTCGCGTTGTCGTCCCGAGAAGAGCGAGCACGAGCACCGAGGCCATGAGCAAGCCTTGCACGCCTTGGCACGCTGGATCGACCACACGATACTCTTGCCGCGAGAGTGGAACACCCGGAGGGAGGGACGCGTGGCAGCGAGGCGAACGGTCCGGACGAGTGTCGAGAACGCGGTGGAATATCTTCCTGTCGAGAGCCGCGAAGCGATCGCGGAGCGCCTGGGTGTTCCACCCGAGCACGTGGCCAAGCTCGATGCGAACGAGAACCCTTATGGCCCCCCACCAGCGGTCATCGCGACGCTTGCCTCGCTCCGTGACCTGCATCTCTATCCCGACCCCGACCAACGGCGCGCTCGTGCTGCACTTGCAGACTACACCGGTATGCCAGCGGAACGCATTCTTCTGGGTAATGGTTCCGATGAACTCATCGATCTCCTCTTGCTCGTGACGATCGAGCCTGGCGACGAGGTACTCGTTCCCGTCCCGAGCTTCGGCGTGTATCTCTCCCGACCACCGCTTTACGGTGCCCGGGTCGTCACCGTACCACGCCGCGAGGACTTCGACCTCGACCTCGAGGCGATCGAAGACGCCATCACTCCCCGCACCAAGCTGCTCTTCCTCGCCTCACCGAACAACCCGACCGGCAACCTGGTCACTCCACAGCAACTCTCGCGATTACTCCGCACGGGAATCATCGTCATTCTCGACGAGGCGTACTACGAGTTCGCCGGTCAGACGCTCGCGCCTTTCGCGCGCGAGTTCGAGAATCTCGTGATCCTCCGGACGTTCAGCAAATGGGCTGGGCTCGCTGGACTCCGCATCGGTTACGGAATCTTCCCTCCTCACCTCGCGGCAGCGTTGTGGCGCGTCAAGCAGCCGTTCAACGTCAGCACCGCCGCGCAAGCGGCGGTCGAGGCTGCGCTGGCTGATCGCGCCTGGCTCATGCAGCGCGTGCTACACGTGCGACTCGAGCGGGGACGTCTCTACCGAGCATTGCGCCGCTACTCCTTCCTGACCCCATACCCGTCGCACGGAAACTTCATTCTCTGTCGCGTGCATGACGGGAGAGCCCACCAGTTGCACGACCATCTCTTGCAGCACGCGATCGTCGTACGACGTTATGATGACGAATGGCTCCGCGACTACGTGCGGATCACCGTCGGGACACCCGAGCAGACCGACCGCATTCTCGCCGCTCTCGACACGTTCCGGTGATGGACAACGAGAGGAGCACGCCTTTGACAGAACTCCGAAGAGCCGCCATTCGGCGCACGACGACCGAGACCGACGTCAGTGTCGATCTGACCATCGATGGAACAGGACGCTCCAGTGTCGCGACCGGGATCGGTGCACTCGACCACTTCTTGACTCTCTTCGCGCGACACGGGCGCTTCGACCTCCACATCCAGGCTCAAGGAGACCTCCATGTCGATGCACACCATACCGTGGAGGACGTCGCGCTCTGCCTCGGTCAGGCGCTCCGCCGCGCCCTCGGCGATTGGCGCGGTATTCGACGCATGGCCGATGCGGCTGTGCCGATGGACGAAGCGCTCGCTCAGGTGGCCGTCGATCTGAGCGGACGCGGATCTTTTCACTACCGCGACCCCTGGCCAGGTGGGGCGGTCGGCCAACTCGAGGCCGATCTCGTCCGCCACTTTCTGGAGACGCTCGCTCGGGAGGCTCGCATCACGATTCACGTGGTCACGCTCTACGGTACCAACGTTCACCATCAGATCGAAGCGATCTTCAAAGCACTGGCGCGCGCGCTCGATGCCGCCACCGAACTCGATACGCGCATCGCGGGTCAACTGCCCAGCACCAAGGAGCACCTGGAAATTCAGGAGTGAGCAGCCTCACGACAGACCGAGCGCACGCCGTTGGACGAGCATGAGCTCGCTGATGCCCCGTTCGGCGAGCCGCAACAGCTGTTCCAACACCTCGCGTCCGAAGGGTTGCCCCTCCGCGGTACCTTGCAGCTCCACGAACTCGCCGCGGTCGGTCATGACGATATTCATGTCGACCTCCGCGCAGCTGTCCTCGGCATATTCGAGATCGAGTCGCGGCTGGCCAGCAACGACACCGACGCTGACCGCTGCGACTTGCCGTACGACCGGCAAAGACTCGATGCGCCCTTCAGCGAGAAGGTGCTGGAGGGCAAGATGGAGCGCTACCCATCCACCAGTGATCGCCGCGGTGCGTGTCCCACCGTCCGCCCGTAGCACGTCACAGTCGATGATGATCGTCCGCTCACCGAGCGCTGCCAGGTCCACTGCCGCTCGTAAAGACCGGCCGATGAGACGCTGAATCTCCGCCGTCCTCCCGCCAGGACCCATGCGCTCCCGGGGTATACGCTCACGACCGGAACGAGGCAGCATTCCGTATTCGGCCGTGATCCACCCTTGTCCACTGCCTACCAGGAAGCTCGGAACGCGCTCTTCGACAGTCGCCGCGCAGAGGACATGCGTGTGACCCAGCATGATCAGTGCCGAACCTTCTGCGTAAGGAATGTAGTGAGGAACGATCTCCACAGGACGCAATTCGTCGTTGGCCCGCCCGTGTCGGACAGGAATCGCTGGTTCGTTCACCTCGATCCCCCTTCCGACTCAGTCGGCCCCGCCTTCTGGCCACGAGCAGCGCGGATCGCTGCCAACCGTTCGCGGAGCCGCACTTCCCAACCGCGGTCAGACGGCTCGTAATAGCGTCGTCCGCGGAGGAGCGGTGGGAAATAGTCTTGCCGACCGATACCGTCCGGCTCATCGTGCGGATACCGGTAGCCAGCTCCCCAACCGAGCTGGCGCAGGAGCGGTGTCGGCGCGTTGCGCAGGTGGAGCGGCACTGGCTCGTTGCGCGTTTGCGCCACATCGCGCTGCGCGGCCTCGTACGCACGGTAGACCGCGTTGCTCTTGGGTGCCAAGGCGAGATAGACGGTCGCTTCAGCCAGGGCGAGGGCTCCCTCCGGCATACCGAGGAAATGCACGGCCTGCTGC
This sequence comes from Thermomicrobium sp., assembly GCA_034434855.1. GTDB lineage: Bacteria > Chloroflexota > Chloroflexia > Thermomicrobiales > Thermomicrobiaceae > Thermomicrobium. The sequence goes on along the minus strand of DAOTYK010000156.1, from coordinate 2,580 downwards.
GCGGCGACCGCAACCACCAGCGCGTGCGGATCGGACAGCCCGATATCCTCGCTGGCTGCCCGTACGAGTCGCCGCGCCACGTAGAGCGGATCGTCGCCATGCTCGAGCATGCGGGCTAACCAATAGAGCGCCGCATCCGGATCCGAGCCGCGGATCGCCTTGTGCAGAGCCGAAATCGTATCGTAATGCGCATCCCCGGCCCGATCGTACACACTTCCACGGCGCATCGCTGCCTGGCGCACGAGTTCCACCGTGATCGTTCCCTCCTGCGCACCGGCAGCAGCCACCTCCAGCGTGTTGAGAGCCGCGCGGGCATCGCCGTTCGCCAGTCCCACCAGCAGCCGGAGCGCCTCCGGATCGATGCGCAGACCGAGTTCACCCAACCCATGCTCACGATCGACCAGAGCCCGTTCCACGAGCGCCTGGACCGCTTGATCGGACAGCGGGTCGAGCACGACGACGCGGCAACGCGACAACAGCGGCGCATTGATCTCGAAAGAGGGATTTTCCGTCGTCGCACCGATCAAAACGATGGTGCCGTCCTCGACAGCTGGCAACAACGCGTCTTGCTGCGCCCGATTGAAGCGATGGATCTCGTCGATGAAAACGATCGTTCGCTGGCCGTGCTGCGCGAAGCGGTCACTCGCTTCCTGCACGACCCGCCGGATATCGGTCACCGAGGCACTGACCGCGGAGAGTGAGACGAACGCCGACCGCGTGTGTCTCGCGATCAAGCGAGCCAAGGTTGTCTTCCCACAACCGGGAGGGCCCCAGAGGATGAGCGAGACGACCTGGTCTCGTTCGATGAGCGAGCGGAGCAGGGCTCCTGGCCCGAGCACATGCTCTTGGCCGACCACCTCATCGAGCGTGCGCGGCCGCATCCGTTCGGCGAGCGGTGCGACGCGCTCTCGCAACGATCGACGGTGCGATTCGAAGAGGTTCTCCATCGCATTCCAGCCAGGTCGTCAGTTGGGGTTCACCCACTCCGATTCCATGACCTCTGGCTCTTCGATGCGTTGCTCGAGTTCGCTCAAGAACTCCGCCAGATCCTCGCGCGTCCGGATTCCCCGTGCGATGAGTTGTGCGATCGACTCTACAAGATCACTCGTTTCTGCATCGCTCGCCAGTCGACTGGCAAGATCCTCGAGCGAGGTCAAGCCCGCTTCCTCGAGATCCTCGAGCAATTCCTCGAGGACGTCCATGGTCAGCAGGAGCTGGTAGAGTTCGTGCTGCTCAGGTTCACTCACGGGCCACCTCGTGTTCGTATCGTACCCCACACGATCACGACGATCGCGAGGGACGCCATGATGCCGTATTCAGCGACTGTCCGCCAACTCAGGGTGCGCTCCACGCGAGCCAACGTCAAACCCGCTAACACGTGAAAGACGGCCAGGAGCACAGCCCCACCGAGCCAGCCAGTCGCCGGCCAATAATTGAGAACCCAAGTCGCTTCGGCCAGGACGAGAGCTCCAGTCATCGCATACAGCACTCGGCGATCGAGTTGGGCATCGACTCCTTCGGTCAACTGGAGGAGAAGGAGGACAGCGACCAGAAAGATCGCTGTGGCCGAATAGAGCGACCGGAGCTTGTGTACATAAATCATGGCGAAGCTCACGAAACCGACACCGTACAAAAGCATCGTGTGGACGAAGCGTCCGAGGGAACGAATGCGCTCCTCCACACTGTACAGCGCCAGGCGAGCGAATTGCCCGATCACCAAACTGATAAAACCGAACAAGGTGACGGCGAGCGCGATGACCAGTGGATGGTACGCACAGAGCAAGAGCGTTCCACTGACCAATGTGACGAACGGCAAGATCCAAGCGGTCGGCCACTCCGGCACCGGATCGTACCGAACACCCCGTTGGTGAGCGGTCGCTCTCGCCACCTCCGGGAGACGATCCACCACCTGGAAGATGAGTGCGCCGAGCAAGCAAACCGCCAGCCCAGCGAGCCAGAAGGAACGCCCTTCTCGAGCGATCAGCGGCACGAGACCAACCGGTGGCTGGATTTTCACGGCCAGGACAGCGAGTGCCGCAAGCAAAGCGGCATCGAGCAAGCTTGCGAGGATGATTCGCGTCGCGAGAGCGCGTGTCGCGATCACGAGGACCCCGATCGTACGAGCTGTGGAGCGAACGTGCGACTAGCCTCGATCCTCGCCTCCCGGTCCGCTACCAACGCGAGAATCGCCTCCGCTGCCGGTACAGCGTCTTCATCGATTTTGGGCGCCGGCAACCGGATCCGTCCAGCTGCAGCACTTCGCAGGACCATACGCAACTCTTCCACGCTCCGTATCCAACGCGCCGCACCAGCTCGCTCCATGGCAGCGGCGTTGAAAACGCCATGACCAGCGACCGGTCGGTACATCAACAGCGGCAAGCCACACGCGATGGCTTCCAGACACGTCAATCCACCAGCATTCTGAATCAGGCAATCGGCAGCCGTCATGAGTTCGGCCAACTGGTCCGTCCACCCCCACACTTGTACCGACGGGCAGCCAGCGTACTCGCGCCGCAACCGTTCAGCGAGCTCCTGATTTTTGCCACAGACAACGATGACCCGCACGCCACAGTCGACCAC
>DAOTYK010000155.1:0-7682 GCA_034434855.1 Thermomicrobium sp. | reverse complement strand
ACCAGTCGCCAAGTGACACTGGCGTTCCACCTGAGCTCGGAGCAAGATGCGGTACAACTCCGCTTCCGCCTCGCAGGTTGCCGGAAACTCAGCGGCGACGCGCCGGATCGGACAGTGGTACTGACAGAGACGGAATGTCTGACTGTCCAGCTGTTCCCAACTGGTGCAGTAACCGAGGGCATCGAGCGTTTCGGCCAAGTACCGGACGCGATCGCGCAATGTCGGCGTTTGCTCCAGGCGGTCGGCGAGTTGCTCGCCGAGCCGTTGCACCCGGCGCTGCAGGACCAGTTCGACCTTCTCTGGTCCATCGAGCGCCTCGAGATCGTGGAGAACCTCGCTCAGCATGCTGTCGTAATGCTGGGGGAAGAGGGTGTCCGCCCGTTCGCTCAAGCGATAGAGGCGAGCTGGGCGACCGATCTTGCGGCGCTGGAGCGATGTGGTGATGAGGCCATCGCGTTCCAACGCGGTGAGATGCTTGCGCACGGCCATAGCGGTGATGCCGAGTCGGCGTGCGAGCTGATCGGCAGTCAACCCTTCGCTCTTCTTGAGCAAGGTGAGGAGCTGATCGCGTGTGGAGGGCCGATCGGGTGCGATGGTGGTTTGGCGCATGGTTCTACCTCCCTCGCTTTACAAGCATAGCAGACCAGGAACTGAAAGAAACGGTGAGCGTTGCTCGATGGTGCGTGTCGATTCTTCCCTTGCTTAGTCGTGCCTATGTTGAAGGCACGGTGAAGGCACGGTCGGACGGGCGCGGAATCGGCTGTCGATGGCTCGAGCGACGAGGCGCTAGGCTAGCTCACGAATAGCGGGTTGTGTCAACATGTCTCGGAAAGAACGGGTGGACCAATCTCGGAAGGTGCGCCCGGTTGCAGCATGGCTGTCGAGGTGTACTGTCGAGATGAAAGGCCCCGATGATACTCGACGCTCGTGTTCGAACGCTCTTCACGGTGGGGCGGTTGACCGGATGCCGGAACCCTTGTCAGCTGTCGATGGTTGTGGTAGAGTGGCTGGTGAGCGCTCCGGTGCGGTGAGTGAGCGGGGCGATGGGACAGCGAACGCGACAGGCCAAACGGATACCGCAAAGTCAGCCGCTCGGCCGGCGCGTTGTTGTGCCCGCGATGGTGATCCCCGCACCTATCCCCGCCCCCAGGCACCTGGGGGCTCCTGCCGCAACCGGAAGCGCCTGCGGATGGTCATGTTGACCTGACACGCGAGCGTCGAGCCGGAGCGGCGGTGAGCCCACAAGCTCACCGCCGATTCGTTTTGCGAGTCGTACAGGAGTAGGAGGGAGTGTCGAATCATGTGCCCAGAGTGCGGTGCGGATCTCGGACTCAAGGACGTCGAGGTCGGGGAGATCGTCTCTTGCCCGGAATGCGGCGTTGATCTCGAAGTTCTCTCGGTCGACCCGCTCGAACTCGGCTTGGCGCCGGCCGAGGAAGAGGACTGGGGCGAGTGATCATGAGGACGGTTGCACTCCTCGCTGAGCGGTTGCGGGTCGAAGAGCGCCTCTTGCAGCAGGCGTTCGCCGCGGTGGGCTGGGAGGCACAGCTGCGCGATCCGAGCGAGCTCGCGATCCCGCTCACCGAGGAGGCGATCGATCTTCCGGCAGTCGCGCTCGATCGTGAACGAGCGACGAGCGAGGCGACGGCGCTGGCGGCATTGCTCGCCGCGCGTGGCACGGTCGTCGTCAATCGCCCGGCCACGACTCGCTTGCTGGCGGACCGGTTAGCGTTTCTCCGGCATCTCGTGTTGGCGCGGATCCCTGCGCCACCAACGCTGGTCGCCTTCGGCGAAGCAGCGACCTTCCGCGCGATCGAGGCGCTCGGCTATCCGGTCTACCTCAAGCCGTTAGTCGTCGATCTGCGTCTGCCGATCGCCTACGTCGAAGACCCGGATGCTGCCGAGGCGTTGGTCGAGCATCGGCGCGTGCTCGGCGACGAACGTGCCGTGTTGGTCCAGAAGGCGGTCGCCGAGCCAGAGGCAGTGCGGCGGCTGGTGATCGTGGGGAACGAACTCGTCGCGGTCGTGCGTGGACGAGGGGAGGAGCCGCTGACGTTGGAAGACCCCACTCCGTGGCGAGCGCTGGCGTCGGCGCTGATCGGTCGGCTGGGGAGCGGTGTCTACACGGTCGATGCCGTGATGACTTCATCCGGGATGGTCGTCATTTCGGCCGAGAATCTGCAGGCGTTCCGCGACCTCGCCGGGCTGGGTGTGCCGGTCGCGGAGCGGATCGCCGCGTTCGTTCTGGAACAAGTGCGTGTGGAGCGCTCGGAACACGAGGAACCGCGATGACCACCGAACTCGCTGTCGAGGCGGCTGCATTTCTGGAAGCGTTCCTCCGGATCCCGAGCTTGTCGGGGCAGGAAGCTGCTGCTGTCGAGTGGCTCTGCTCGCGCATGAGCGAGTTGGGCTACGCAGCAGAACCCGATGAGGCCGGGAACGCGGTCGGTACCCGCGGAAGCGGGCCGCGCGAGTTGATGCTCCTCGGACATATCGATACCGTGCCGGGTCGGATACCGGTGCGCCAGGTCGACGGCCTGCTGTACGGGCGGGGAGCGGTCGATGCCAAGGGACCACTGGCAGCCTTCGTATTGGCGGGGGCACGAGTGCGGCTGCCGCCCGGCATCCGCTTGACGGTCGTCGGCGCGGTCGAGGAAGAGGTTATGAGTTCGCGCGGCGCCAATTGGCTGGTCGAGCACCATCCCCGTCCCGATGCCGTCATCATCGGCGAGCCGAGTGGATGGGATGGTGTCGTCCTGGGGTACAAGGGCTCGGTCGCGATCGAATACCGCATCGTGCGACCGTCAGCGCATGCTGCTGGGCCGAGCACGACCGCCGCGGAGGATGCGGTGGCGTTCTGGAATGCATTGGTCGCCTGGTGCGCGGAGCAGAATAGCGGGCGCACGCGCGAGTTCGACCGGGTAACGCCGACCCTCTTGAGCATCATGACCAACGGGGACGGCCTGACTGAGCAGGCCTGGCTGCGTGCGAATCTCCGCTTGCCACCTGGCTTTCCGCCCGAGAAGGCAGTCGCCGCGGCCCAGCGGCTGGCTGGTGCCGGTGACGTCGTCACGACGGTCAATGCAGCGGGATTCCGCGTCGATAAGCGTTCTCCGCTGGTCTCCGCGTTCCTCTCGGCGATCCGTGAGGTCGGTGGCGAGCCGAAGCTCAAGGTGAAGACGGGAACGTCGGACATGAACATCGTCGGGCCAGCGTGGGGATGCCCGATCGTCGCCTATGGACCAGGCGACTCGCGGCTGGACCACACGCCGAACGAACATATCGCGATCGAGGAGTTCCTGCGCGGCATCATGGTCCTGCAGCGGGTGATCGAGCGCGTGGCAGCCCAGATCGTGGGTGGGCGATGGGGGGACGAGTCGTGAGTGCACCGCGTATCGGTGTCTTGCTCTCGCATGTCCGGGAAGAGGAAAAGCTGCTCCTGCGTGCGCTCAGCGAGCGGGGAGCCGAGGTCGTGCGTCTCTACGACCGGCAGCTAGTCTTCGACTTGACGGATGAGCGGAGCTGGCCGCGGGTCGATCTGGTACTCGATCGCTGCATGGCGCACAGCCGGGGGCAGGTCGCGCTGCGCCTCTTCGAGTCGGCGGGTGTCCCGACGATCAATCGGAGCCAGGCGACGGCGATCGCTGACGACAAGGTGCTGACCACGCGGTTGCTCGCGGCAGCTGGTATCCCGACCCTCCGCACGCTCGTCGCCTTCGACGTCGAGAGTGCGCTGGCAGCGCTGGAACGGCTCGGTTATCCAGCGGTCATCAAGCCGGTGACCGGTTCCTGGGGACGGCTCCTCGCTCGCGTCAACTCACCAGCGGCGGCTCGGGCCGTGCTGCAGCACAAGCGCTCGCTCGGCTCTTTCCACCACGGGGTCTTCTATCTCCAGGAGTACGTTGACAAGCCGGGCCGCGACGTGCGCGTCTTCGTGGTCGGTGACCGGGTGGTGGCTGCGTCCTATCGTCAGGCCGACCATTGGGTGACCAATGTCGCCCGCGGCGCGGTTTCTCATCCCTGTCCGGTGACACCGGACCTCGCCGATCTCGCCTTGCGGGCCGTCCAGACGATCGGCTTGGAGATCGCCGGAGTCGATCTCGTCGAGACCGCGGATGGACTCGAGGTGCTGGAAGTCAACGGTGGTGTCGAGTTCAAGGGCCTGATGCGGACGACGCATATCGATGTCGCTGGGCTCATCGCCGATTATGTGCTCGCGCGGGCGATGCGAGGAGCGTCGCCCGCGATCGCATTGAGTCGCTGACGCTTTCGCCGACGGGAGGGAGAGGTGGTCACGGATGGTCGTATCGGTCGCGATCCTGGGTGGCTCTGGGTATACCGGTGGTGAATTGCTTCGCTTGCTCTTGAGCCACCCTGAAGTCGAGGTGAAGCAGGTCACGTCACGCTCGCGCGCGGGCAAGTTCGTGCACACCGTGCATCCCAATCTGCGGAAGCGGACGACGCTCAAGTTCGTCCCGCCCGAAGCGCTCGAGCCGGTCGATGTGCTCTTTGCCTGTTTGCCGCACGGGGAAACGGCACCGATCGTCGATCGGCTTCTCGAGCTGGCGCCCATCGTGATCGACCTTTCGGCGGACTTCCGGTTGCGGGATCCCGCAGCCTACGAGCAGTGGTACCACTGGACGCACCCGCGGCCCGACCTCCTGGAACAGGCCGTCTACGGCCTTCCGGAGTTGCATCGGGAGGAGATCCGCAACGCGCGCTATATCGCCTGCCCGGGCTGCAATTCGACGACGGTCATTCTCGGTTTAGCCCCGCTGTTCCGAGCTGGCTTGATCGACCTCGACCTGCCGGTCACCGTCGAGTGTAAGGTCGGCTCATCGGGCGCTGGTGGCGAGGCTGGGCCAGCCAGCCATCATCCGGAGCGGAGCGGCGTGATCCGCCCCTTCAAGCCAGGTGGACACCGCCATACCGCCGAAGTGCTGCAGGAACTCACCGTGTGCGGGCGAACCCCATCGCTCGGGCTGTCAGTGACGAGCGTGGAGGCAGTGCGCGGGATCTTGGCGACCGCTCACCTTTTCCCCAAGCAGCCGCTGACGGACCGTGACCTTTGGCAGGTCTACCGGGCAGCGTATGGGCAAGAGCCGTTCATTCGCCTGGTCAAAGAGGCCAGTGGCATTCACCGCTATCCGGAACCGAAGATCTTGGCCGGATCGAATTATTGCGACATCGGCTGGGAGTTGGACGAGCTGCCCGATGGGCGCCAGCGTCTGGTGGTGATGTCGGCGATCGACAACCTGATGAAGGGGGCAGCTGGGCAGGCGGTGCAAGCGATGAACATCCGGCTCGGTTTCCCAGAGACATCGGGGCTGGAGTTTCCGGGCCTTCACCCGCTCTGATGAGGGGACGATGGTGCAGCGTCGGTGGCTCATGCTCGCTGTTCTGACGGCCGGTCTCGTCGGCAGTGCAATCGTGGCGCGTCGTCGGCCGTTCTCGGCGCGACTCGCCTGGTTCCTGACACTGCCGGGCGTGCGGGCGATCGGACGAGTGGAGGAGTTGGCTGCGCTGCTGGATGTCCGGCCAGGGATGCGCGTGCTCGATGCGGGAGCCGGGCCAGGACGACTGACTCTACCCTTGGCCGAGCGGGTCGGCCCAGAGGGCACGGTGACAGCACTCGACATGCAGCCCCGCATGCTGGAACTGGTGGAGCAGCGGGCGGCCGCACGCGGCCTGACGAACATCGACTTCCTGCTCGCGGAACTCGGTCACGGTACGCTCGCGGCCCAGAAGCCCGCTTTCTACGACCGCGCGTTGCTCGTCCACGTGCTCGGCGAGACGGAGGATGCGGGAGCGGCGCTGCGCGAGTTGGCAGTTGCCCTCCGCCCCGGCGGACGACTGGCGATCGTCGAGCACTGGGGTGATCCGCACTTCGTCCGTGAGCAGCGGGTCCGTGAGCTGGCAGTGGCCGCTGGGCTGGAACTGGCGACCGTCCGGCGATCCCTCTGGGGACATACCACGATCTGGGAAAAACCGGTCGAATCGATGACGAAGGGAGCGGCGTAACGACGATGCTGGTCGTAAAGCTCGGTGGGAGCGCGGGAATCGACCCGAACGCGACACTGGACGATCTCGCAGCGCTCTGGCCAGAACAGCGGATCGTGTTCATCCATGGCGCGAACGCACTGCTCGACGAGTGGATGCGCCGGCTGGGGCGCGAACCCCGGCTGGTCACCTCGTCGACCGGACAGGTGAGCCGGTTCACCGACCAGGAGACGATGGACCTCATGTTGATGGTCTACGCTGGTCTGGTGAACAAGCGGCTCGTCGAGGGCTTGCAGCAGCGCGGCGTCAATGCGGTCGGTCTCACCGCGATGGACGGCCGGATCGCGAGCGGTCCACGCAAGGACGTCTTGCGAGCGATCGAGAACGGGAAGCCGAAGGTCCTGCGTGGTGATCATGCGGGGAGTATCGAGCACGTGGAGACGCGCCTGCTCGAGCTCCTGCTGGAAAATCAGTATCTCCCGGTGTTGACCCCGCCGGCGGTGAGCGATCGAGGCGAGGCGATCAATGTCGATGGTGACAAGTTGGCGATGCAGCTGGCAGTCGCGCTGCGAGCCGAGGCGCTGGTCATCCTTTCTAACACCCCGGGCCTGCTGCGCGACCTCCATGATCCGACATCGCTCATCGCGACGATCGACGTGAGCGACCCGGCTTCGGTCGAGACAGCGATGACGGCAGCGCAAGGGCGCATGAAGAAAAAGGTGGAGGCCGGCTGCAAGGCGGTGCAAGCGGGGATCGGGCGAGTGGTCTTTGCCGATGCACGAGTACCCCAGCCGATCCAGCGGGCACTGGCCGGCCAGGGTACGGTGCTCCTGGCGGGAAGCCGGGTCGAGGTGCAGCCATGACAGTCCGTTCGACGTCAGCGATCCTGCGGCTCGACGAGTCGCTGCAACCGCCGCTCTACGCCAAGCGCGGTATCGCGCTGGTCCGCGGCGAGGGCGTGTGGCTCTATGACAGCGATGGTCAGCGTTATCTGGACCTGATGAGCAACTACGGCGTGAACATCCTCGGACATGCTCATCCGCGGGTGACGGCCGCGATCGTGGCCCAGGCGGGTCGGCTCCTGAGCTGTCACCAGTCGTTCGCTTCCGACGTGCGGGCGGCTTTTCTGGAAAAGTTGCTTTCGGTCGTTCCCCATGGCCTTGCACGTGCGTTCCTCAGTAATTCGGGAGCCGAGGCGGTCGAGGCTGCGCTCAAGTTCGCCTGGGCCGTGACCGGTCGGCGCAAAGTCGTCGCGGCGAAGCGTGGGTATCACGGTCGCACGCTCGGCGCGCTGGCGGCCACCGGTGAACCCAAGTACCGGCAACCGTTCCTGGGTGTCTTGCCGGAGGTCGTCCACGTCCCCTATGGTGATGTGGCTGCACTGGCCGAGGCAGTGGACGCCGACACGGCGGCGGTGATCCTGGAGCCGGTACAGGGCGAGGGGGGCATCTACCCGGCCGAGCCGGGATACCTCGCGGAGGCGAGACGGATCACCCGCGAGGCTGGTGCCTTGCTCGTGTTCGACGAGGTCCAGTCCGCCTTCCGCACCGGGGCCTGGTTCGCCTGCCAGCATGCTGGCGTTTCGCCCGATCTCCTCTGCGTCGCCAAGGGGCTGGCCAACGGCGTGCCGATCGGTGCGACCCTGATGACGGAAGATGTCGCTCTCGCTTTGCCGGCCGGGG
>DAOTYK010000154.1:0-2157 GCA_034434855.1 Thermomicrobium sp. | reverse complement strand
CCGCCGCAGGCCCGGCCCTGGGGTTCCTGGTGGTCGGCACGGCGTTCTGGCCCGTGGTGGTCGCGGGCATGCAGGGCATGGCGTGGGCGGTCGTGGGAGATCGGGAGCACTGGCGCACCTTGCGATACGTCTACACCTCTCCGCTTCCTTTCCGCGCCTACCTGATCCGTCGCGCGCTGGCGCAGGCTGCTTCTGGTCTGGGGCGGCGCTCGTCACGCTGCTTTCCGCACCGTACGCACTGGGCGTCCCGCTGCACCTGTCGGGTGTCACCTTCCGTACGCGTTTGCATCTCCCGCCCTAGGGATCAGCGCAATCACGGCGCTCGGGCTCCTCGTGGCACCGAGCGCGATCCCGATTTCGGCCGAGGCGTGGCGGATGCCCGAGGGTGTCGGCGCCGCGCTGCACCTGCTGTGCGGCGCAATCTTCCCCATCGGCGTGCCGCCCGGCTTCCTGCGGCCGCTAGCCCAGGCGCTGCCGCTCACGTGGTGGCTGGAGGCGATGCGCCGCCGGCTACTCGGAAAGAACGTCGTGCCCTCGTCCCCCTGGGCGAGCGACGGTTTCATCCTGGCGATCCTGTTCGGGCTCACTGTGCTCTGCACCCTCAGCGCGACGATCTCTCGCCTCGGCGAGCACCGTGCCCACGTCCTGGGGATCCTGGATCGCGAGACAGGCTACTGAGCGCCCGTGGCAGGAGCGGCGCGCATGCCCAGGCGCGTAGAGTGCTGGTCGGCTACGTCACGACCCTGTAGCGGCCCGCCTTTCCACGCACGATAATGAGCTCCCCTTCGGACTGGAGGTAGCCCAGCGATACCTGCCGCGTTGGCGAGACCCGCGAACCCGCCGACCCGGTTCGCCCACTGCTCTCCGTCCTCGGCCCAAGGTCATCCGAGGCCGCCGGCGATCCGCCTCGCCTCCGGCGTCGACCTCAGGCGCAACATCGCCGCGGCGCCCAGGAGCGGGCCGGGTGCGAGGAACGCGAACGCCCACCGCCATCCGAATGCGTCGGTGAGAAGCGGGATCAGCCAGATCGTCACGACGGTGAGGGCGAACCCCACCGCGAGCTGGAGCGTCAACGCCGTGCCCACGTAGCTCTGGCCTGCGACTTCGGTGACCATCGTCGAGAACTGCGCCGAGTCCGCCACCACCGCGAAACCCCACACCAGGCTGACGATCAGAAGCAGCAACGGCGGGGCGTCGAAGAGGAACCCGACGAGCACGCAGCAGGTCGCCGATACCCCCATCATGAGCGCCGCGCTACGCGTCCGGCCCCACCGATCGCTCAGGACGCCGCCGGCCCAACAGCCCACTCCCCCGACGGCGATGACCGAGAACGTCGCGTAGGCGGCGGTCGGCCCGCCTGCGATCCCCTGCGCTGCCAGGGCTTCTGAGAAGAACACCAGAAACCAGGCGTACATCGCGAACAGTTCCCACATGTGGCCGAAGTAGCCGAACGAAGCCAGCCGCACGCCTCGGTTCGCGAAGACGCGCCCGGCCTGCCCGGGGTCGAAGGTTGCCTTCGGAAACGGGAACGGCCCTTCTCGAACCGCCCACTCGGTGATCAGACCGCCCAGGAGGGTCAGAGTCGACGTGGCGTAGATTACCACCTGCCAATTCAGCCCCCCGAGTCCGTTGACGAGGTGGGGCACGCCATTGCCCACGACGAGGGCACCGACCAGGATTCCCAGCGCCAGCCCGCGCCCCTTCCGAAACCACGTGGACATCAGCTTGAGGGCCGGCGGGTAGACGCCAGCGAGGAAGAAGCCAGTGGCAAATCGCATCGGGATCGCCACACTCTCTCCGGCGATTGCGAGCATTGCGTTCACCGCAGCGGCGCCGACGGCTCCACCGAGGATGATGTGGCGCGGCGAGATCACGTCGGACAGGTTGAGAATGCTGGAGACCAGCGCGCCGGCAACGAACCCGATCTGAACCGCGATCGTCAACCAGGCGGCCGCGCTGCTCGAGAGGTTCCACTCGGCACGCAACTGGGGGACCACCGCCGACGCGGAGAACCAGGTCGACATCGACAGCACCAGCGTCAGCGACAGTAGCCCCAACGCCAGCCAGCGGCCGGGCGGGCTTACAGTCTCACCGGGATCTCCCGGCAGAGTCTCCACCTCCCCCTGTTCGCCCATTCTAACGGGCAACGGTCCGACT
>DAOTYK010000153.1:0-3666 GCA_034434855.1 Thermomicrobium sp. | reverse complement strand
CCGTCGACGACGAGAAGGTCCGGTTTCTGTTCGAGAGCTCGGACCGCTTCGGTGATCACTGGCGCCTCTCGGAAGCTGAGAAACCCTGGAATGTAGGGAAAGGTCACCCTTTGTTCGGCGATCGCTCTCTCGACCTCGCGGAGCGGAAGAAAGTCCGTGGCTTCGTCGTTGGCTGGTTCGGTCAGAAGCTCGAAGCAGACGGCGACTGCGACCGCTCGCTCTCCGCGCAGGTGCATGTCTGCACCCGCAATGAAGCGGGGCGTTTTGGGAAGCGGAGTTTCCACTACCTTCCTTGCCAGTTCTTCCTGCAGACGAGCGAGTTCCTCGAGTTCGAGCGGAGAGAGCGTTGGATTTCCTGGCACGAGGCCTGGCGACATCTTTCGAGTCTCCGCGGTCGACGTTACTCGAAGCAGGTCCCGCTTGCCAGCCGTGCGCCGCGCCACCAGTCGAGAGCTGACATCGCTCGCTTCCCTTCAGGCTGAACCGTTTCCAGCGCGAGTGGCCGCGTGCCCGTGCCAACGAGCACCGCCGTTTGCATGACTGAAAGGCAACCAGGTGCTAAGTCGATCTCCGTTTCAATCAGTCTTGCCCGTAGCAGAATGAGGCGTCGACTGCCGAGTGTCGTCCACGCACATGGCCAAGGTTGGAATGCCCGGATCTTCCGCTCGATGAGCTCTGCTGGCTCCGACCAGTCCACTCGGCCGTCAGCCTTGGTGAGCGGACGCGTATACGTTGCTTCTCTGTCGTCCTGAGGGACCGGTTCGAGTCGACCTGCGAGCCAATCCCGGATCGTATCAGGGAGGAGTTCAGCCGCGATCTCGGCGAGTCGAGCGCTGAGCGTGGCTCCCGTGTCGTCGGGCGCGACGGGGATCGCGAATTGGCGAAGGATCGGGCCGGCATCCAACTCGGGCGTCATGACGACGAGCGAGACGCCAGTGATCGCATCACCATTGAGCAAGGCCGCCTGGATCGGACTGGCCCCGCGATAGCGTGGAAGCAGTGAAGGATGCACGTTGAGGAAGCCATGCCGTGGCACTGAAAGCATCGATGCTGGGATGATTTTGCCGTAGGCGACCACAACGGCGAGCATCGGTGCCACGGCGGCGAGTCTCGCCTGCGCTTCGGACGTACGGAGAGTCTCTGGTTGCCAACATGGGAGGCCCAACTCCTGCGCCAGCACCTTCACTGGCGGAGGTTGGAGTTCCCGACCCCGTCCCGCTGGTCGATCCGGCTGGGTCACGACCAGCACGACGGCAAAGTCCGACTGTGCTGCGAGTGTGCGGAGCGAAGGAACAGCAAATTCCGGTGTTCCGAAGAAGACCAGGCGAAGCTTGCTCTCCACCGGCTGGGACTCCCCGATTCGTGCGCGACCGTTTCTACCACCGTTTCTACCCCGGTTCTACCCTACCATGGCTCTCTGGGGTCGGGCATCATTTGCGGGGTTACGAGGACGGACGAAGTGCGCGACGATCGACCGACGAGGCCAAGGGTCGCTGTTCGAGAGCGTTCAGCCATATCGGCACGCCGTTTGGTGAACGCTTTCTCGCTACTCCTGATACTCGGCAGTGCGCTGCTGCTCCGCCTGCACGGCCTCGATTGGGACCAAGGGCACCTACTGCACCCGGACGAACGCTTTCAATTGATGGTTGCGGTCGACCGCATCCGCACGCCCGAGCACCTTACTGATTTGCTCGATCCGAGGCGAAGTCCCTGGAACCCGCGATCCGCTGGACCCGACGGATCCCCGCAGACCTTCGCCTATGGCGCCTTGCCTCTCTATTTCTTGGAATCGACCAGTTGGTTTACCGATCAACTGCTCAACGCAGTAGGCATCGAACCGGGAACAGCACGCGATCTGTACCGCGCGTTGGCATTCCGCGGACGTTTCCTCACGGCCCTGATCGACGTCCTCGGCCTCTTTTTCGCTGTGCTCATTGCCCAGTGGGCCTTCGGCCGAGCAGCCGCGTCGATCGCCGGCCTTCTCGTTGGGTTGAGTGTTATCACGATTCAGCAAGCGCATTTCTTCGTGGTCGATCCATGGGCGACGACCTTCGGGTTGGCGACGCTCTGGGCGACGACGCATCTCGCTGACACGGGATCACGTCGTTGGGCAGCACTCGCTGGAGCGTTCTACGCCGCGGCACTCGCTTGCAAAGTGAGCATGTGGCCACTTGCGGTGCCGATCGGTATAGCACTGGTTTGGTACAGCTACCGCACTGGCTTCGACGGAGTACGCCCTGTTTTCGCAAACCTAGTGCGGAACCTGGTCACGCGCACGCCCTGGACGGTCCTGCTGGCCAGTACCGTGATTGCCTTCGCAGTCTTCGAGCCGTACACGCTCCTCGATCCCGGCTCGACGCTTCGCGATATCCTACGTGAGTGGGAGATCGCACGGGGGCGTCTCGATGTTCCCTATACGCGGCAGTATGTCGGTACTGTTCCGATCGTCTATCAACTCGAACAGCTCTTTCGTTGGGGTCTGGGGCCTGCCTTCGCGGCGCTGAGCGTCATCGTCGTCGTTCGTGACGCACGAAAACTCCTGGTCGAGATCATCTCTCGCCGCCTCCGCATGTCAGCGACCGAAGGTTATGTATCTACCACAGCTCAGCGTGTGTCCGTCACGCGCCTTCTCCTTCTCAGTTGGATCCTCGCGTACGGCCTGACAGCCTGGACGGCGGAGACGAAGTATCTCCGTTACTCCCTTCCCTTAGTCGCTCCGCTTGCCATCTTGGTGGCAGCTACCTCGAGCGAGTGGCTGCAGCGATCTTCCTCACGCTGGCAGCGAGCCGGCGCCAGTCTCGCTGTGCTGCTCGTGCTCGGCGTCACCGCGGCGTGGGCTGGTGCCTTCAGCACGATCTATCGACATCCGCATACACGCGTGGAGGCCTCCGAGTGGATCGTGTCTCACATTCCCCCGGGCGCCGTTCTGGGTGTCGAGCATTGGGATGATCGTCTGCCACTCTCGGTTTTCGGTATCTCTCCTGACGCGCGCTATCGGTTCGTCACGCTCGCGCACTACGATGATCGACCCCCGGAAGAAGCGTTTCGTTACCTCGCCGCACGACTTTCCGAGGTCGACTATATCGTTCTGTCCTCGGATCGCTTGGCCGGATCGATTCCTCGTTTGCCGTGGCGTTATCCAGTGACGAGCGAGTACTACCGATTGCTCGATCAGGGAGCGCTCGGCTTCCGACTGGTTTACGAAGCCAAGCAGGAATCGCGGCTCGGTGCGTTGCGCTTGGGCGACCTGGAAGCGGACGAGAGCTTCACCGTCTACGACCATCCGCGAGTCCGGATTTATCAGAAAGTGCGCCAGCTCAGCGAGGACGAGCTGCGACTGCGCTTCGCCTGGGCTTTGCAACGCCCCTGGTACCCACAACGCGATCGCCCGGAGGCCTACCGGCAACTCCTGGATGGGCCAGCCGAGAACGTTGCGGTTGCGCGCGATCTGGGCTGGGCTAACGAGTGGCTCGCTCGGGACTGGCAAGCGATCGCCTGGTGGGTCGCCCTTTCGTTCGCGATCGGTGCCGTGGGATTGCCACTGGCAGCGCGTGTCGGCGCGCCGCTCCCGGACGCGGGTTTTGCGCTCGCCCGTCCGCTCGGGCTGATCGTCCTCGCGTATCCGATCTGGTTGGCAGCCAACTGGCGGATCCTCCCGTTCGAGCT
>DAOTYK010000152.1:0-1830 GCA_034434855.1 Thermomicrobium sp. | reverse complement strand
CAGCCGCGTCCCCGCCTCATCGTCGCCTCATCGTCGAGCCCGCTCCCACGACGCACGACGATGGCACGCCGCAGTAGGCGCTGCGCGGGAGGCGCGACTGCGCGGAGCAACGCGAAGAGCGTCCGCCGCATCACCCGCCCGCTGCTCAGTGCCCTCAGCGTGACCAGATCCGGCATGGTCGCGAGCGCCCATCGTAGACGCAGCACCAACTGGCGAGCGAACACGGCGTGCCATTGGCTCGTCATCGCCTCCAGCTGCGACTCGATCGGCGCTCGTTCCGCAGAGGATGCGCGGAAGTCGCGCCAGAGCGCCCGCAGCTGCACCAGTTGCTCGCCCAGTCGAGGGCAGTCGTCCCGCAACGCGAGCGTTCGGGTGACCGGCACGGAAAGTACCAGCGACCTGCGCCACCGCGGCCAGACCGGTCGCCGCGAAGGCGAGCGTCACCGCGACACCCGCCGGGAGGCGATATTGCTCGAGTCAGCCGATCGAGCGAGCCATGGTGGCGGCGACCAGCACGGCGACGAAGAGAGTGACGAGCCGGTTGAACAGGGGCTCACTGAGGGCGAGTTCAGTGGCAACCGAGAGGATCCCGGAAGCGACGCTCGGAGCGAGCCGCGGATCGACGAACGCGCGCACCGTCCTTCTCCCCTCGATGCCGCCGTGACCCCCAGTCAACGATGGCTGGGTCGTTGCTACAATAGTCGAGTGCCCGTGTCCGGACACGGGCAGGGGAGTCTCATGGCCAGCGACAAGATCATCGTCCGCGGTGCCCGCGAGCACAACCTGAAGAACATCGATGTCGAGATACCGCGCGACAAGCTCGTCGTGATCACGGGCCTGTCCGGCTCGGGAAAGTCGAGTCTCGCCTTCGACACGATCTACGCCGAGGGACAGCGACGCTACGTCGAGTCGCTCTCCGCTTATGCCCGGCAATTCCTCGGCCTGATGGAGAAGCCGGACGTCGACCAGATCGAAGGGCTCTCGCCCGCCATTTCGATCGATCAGAAGGCTGCCAGCCACAACCCGCGCTCGACGGTCGGCACCCAAACCGAAATCTACGACTACTTGCGGTTGCTCTACGCTCGGATCGGCAAGCCGCATTGTCCGCAGTGCGGTCGCCCGATTCAGGCCCAAACCGTCCAGCAGATGGCCGAGCAGGTCGAAGCACTGCCCGAGGGGATGCGACTCTTCGTCCTCGCTCCGGTCATCCGCGACCGCAAGGGCGAACACCAGAGCGTGCTCGAGGAGCTGCGGCGCGCCGGTTTCACGCGCGTCCGGATCGATGGTGAGCTGCGCGATCTGGAGGAACCGATCGCCCTGGCCAAGAACAAGCGGCACACCATCGAAGTCGTGGTCGACCGCTTGATCGTCCGGACCAGCGATCCGGAAGAAGCGCATGCCTTTCACCTGCGCGTCGTCGAAGCGTTGGAGACGGCAGTCAAGCTCGGCGGAGGAATCGCGCTGGTTCAGCCGCTCGAGAGCGAGCCGATCATCTTTTCGGAGCAAAACGCCTGCGTCCACTGTGGGATCAGTTTGCCTGAGCTCGAGCCGCGGAGCTTCTCCTTCAACAGCCCGCATGGCGCGTGCCCCGCCTGCGACGGGCTGGGCAGCAAGCTCGAGTTCGACTCCGATCTCATCGTTCCCGACCCGGACCGTTCGCTCGAGGAGGGAGCGATCGCCCCATGGTTCCGAGAGGGGCGAGAAAGTAGCGGCTGGTATCTGGCGCTCCTCCGCGCACTGGCTCGAGCCGAGGGTTTCCGCACCGATGTCCCCTGGCGCGAGCTCCCTGAACGGGTGAAGCAGCTCATCCTCTACGGCGATGGCAGTCGG
>DAOTYK010000151.1:0-2850 GCA_034434855.1 Thermomicrobium sp. | reverse complement strand
TTCGTCGCGCCGACAGCGGTCGTGATCGGCGATGTCGTCGTGGGGTCGAGGTCGAGCCTCTGGTTCGGCGTCGTGCTGCGCGGCGATATCGGACCGATCCGCATCGGCCAGCGCGTCAACCTGCAGGAAGGGGTCATCGTCCACCTCGACGAAGGGTTTCCGGTGGTGATCGAGGACGATGTCACGATCGGCCATGGTGCGATCGTGCACGGGGCGCAGATCGCCGCTGGTGCCCAGATCGGCATGGGAGCGATCCTGCTCACCGGTTCGCGTGTCGGGGCAGGGGCGATCGTGGCGGCCGGAGCGTTGGTGCCGGAAGGGATGGAAATCCCGTCGGGAACGGTCGCGGTCGGGATCCCGGCGCGCATCCGGCGCGAGGTGACCGCCGAAGAACGCGCCGAACTGCTGGAGCGCGCGCAGCGGTACGCGCAGCGGGGCGAGGAGTTCCGTCGTCTGCTGGCTGGCGGAGGTGAGGTATGAGCGTGCGCGTCGAGCGGGAGGGGGCGATCGCCCTCGTCACGGTCGAGCGCCCGGAACGACTGAACGCGCTCGATACCGCGACGTTGCGTGCCTTGCTCGCGGCGGTGCAGGAACTGGCAGTTGAGGAGGCGATCGCTGTCGTCGTCCTCACCGGGGCAGGCGAACGCGCGTTCATCGCCGGAGCCGATATCGGTGAGATGGCCGAGAAGTCGCCGGCCGAGGCGCTCGCCTTCGCCGAGTTGGGACATGCCGTTTGCCGGGCGATCGAGGAAGCGCCGCAACCGTACATCGCAGCCGTCAACGGCTACGCGCTGGGCGGTGGCTGCGAGGTCGCCCTGTCGTGCGACATCCGTCTCGCCAGCGAGCGCGCTGTCTTCGCCCAGCCGGAGGTGACGCTGGGTATCCCACCCGGCTGGGGCGGATCGCAACGGCTGCCGCGTGTCGTTCCGCCTGGTATCGCCCGCGAGTTGCTCTATACGGGGCGTCGCGTCGATGCGCAGGAAGCGCTGCGGCTCGGGCTCGTCAATGCCGTCTATCCAGCTGACCAACTCCTCGAGCGAGCTCGGGAACTGGCGAACCAGATCGCGGCCAACGGGCCACTCGCGGTCCGCCTGACCAAGGCGGCGGTTCGCTTCGGTCTCGAGCAGGGGCTGGAGGCGGGGCTGACCTACGAGCGGCAGGTGTTCGCCTATGCGTTCACCACCGAGGATCAGCGGGAGGGGATGCGGGCATTTCTGGAAAAGCGTCGGCCGGCTTTTCGCGGGCGCTGACGCGTCGTCCAGCTGGTGGGATGGAGGGAAACGGTGAAGATCGCGGTACTCGTGAAGCAGGTCCCCGACCCGAATGCCGTGCGGTTCGATCCTCGGCTGGGGGATCTGGTACCAGGCATCCAGGAAGTCGCCAACGAGTACGACCTCTACGCGCTCGAGGCAGCGCTGCGGCTCCGGGAGCAGGTCGGCGGGGAGATCGTCGTCGCGAGCGTCGGGCCGGCGCGAGACGCGCTCAATCGCGCGCTCGCGATGGGTGCCGACCGGGCGGTCTCCATCGAGGGCGAGGGGTTGCCGGGAGACAGCTGGGTAACGGCGACCGTGCTCGCCGCCTGGCTGCGACGCGAACAGCCGGACGTGATCTGGTGCGGGCAGGAGACGAGCGATTCCGGAACCGGCAACGTCGGCCCTGCGGTGGCAGCCTTGCTCGATGTTCCCCTGGTGAGCAATGTGGTCGGCTGGGAGTTTCGGGACGGTGTCTTCACCGTCGAACGGGAGATCGAGGATGGGCACCAGTTCCAGGAAGTGGCGCCGCCTCTGGTGCTCTGCGCGCTCTCCGCGTTGCCCCAGCCACGCTTGCCGACTCTGCGCGGCATCATGGACGCTCGTCGCAAGCCGGTCGAGCGACTCGCACCGGCTGATCTCGGCCTGGACGCCAGCGAGCTCAGGCCGCTCGTCAGCTGGGCCGGCGCGAGCCAGCCGGAAGCGAAGGCAGCGGGTATCTTGGTCCAGGACGTCTCGCCCGACGAGGCAGCCGAGCGCCTGCTCGTGTTCCTGGAAGCGCGCGGCTTGCTGGGTTAGGAAGGGATGAGCGAGGGATGGCTGGAGAGGGCCTCCTGGTCGTCGTCGAAACTGCGCAGGGTGCGGTGCGCCCGGCTGCCCTGGAGCTGTTCGGAGCGGCGAGCCGGGCGAGCGCAGCGCTCGGTCCGGTCACGGCACTCGTCGTGGGACACGGGGTCAGCGGAGCCGCCGAGCAGGTCGCGCGCCTCGGTGTTGCGCGCGTGCTCGTGGTCGACGGGCCGGAATTCGCTGACCCGGTGGCAGCACGGATGGCACGAGCGGTCCAGCGCGCCTGGGAGCAGGTCGAGCCGGCGCTCGTCCTCATGCCCGGCACGACGCTGGGGCGCGACACTGCTGCACTGGTCGCTGCCGAGCGCCGCGTCCCTCACCTCGTCGATGTCGTCGCGCTGGAGGTCACGCCGGAGGCATTCGTCGTCACTCGTCCGGTCTATCAGAGTAAGCTGCTCACCACCGTGCGGGCGAGCCGCGAGCGCGCTGCGGTCGTGACCGTGCGCTCCGGGGCGTTCCGCCCACTCGAGCCGGCCGAGGCGACCGCGACGATCGGGCCGCTGGCAGTGGTGCTGGACGAGCGTGACCGGCGCGTGCGCGTGACGCGCATGGTGGACAAGCCGCGTGGGCAGGTCGATCTGGAAAGCGCACCTGTGGTGGTCGTCGGTGGTCGGGGGATCGGCGGGCCGGAGGGGTTTGGGCCGCTGGCGGAACTGGCGGAGCTCCTCGGTGGGGCGCTCGGCTGCACCCGAGCGGTCAGCGACCTCGGCTGGCGCCCGCACTACGAGCAGATCGGTCAAACCGGCAAGCAGGT
>DAOTYK010000150.1:0-1784 GCA_034434855.1 Thermomicrobium sp. | reverse complement strand
AAGCTCGGCAAGCTGACCGCTGGCAGCGCCAAGAGCAGCGCCGCAGCCGGACCGGTCATCCCTTGCTGGATGAGCGGGGCGGCGATCGCCAGCTCCGTCCAGGTCGGGATCATGAACAGCACACCGACCAGGGTGGCGAAGAGCACCGTACCGACCGTGTTGCCACCGCCTAGGGCTGTCAAGATCGGCGCAGCCCAGCCGACCACGGCTGCCGCGATGAAGAGCATGGGAACCGCGACCCGGGCGATCACCCAAGCGGTGCGGAGCCAGGCGCCGACCAATTCGGACGGCGTCTCGATCCGTCGTCCGGCGAGATGCTGCTCGAAGGAAAAGACGCGCAGGAAGCGCTCCAACCAGCGGAGTTGCCGCCCGGCTGGTCCAGCACCCATCACCACTGGTGGACGACGCCGCACCGCGAGCGCGACCAGCCAGGTACCGAAGACTGCGAGCGCGACACCACCGGCGATGCGGAGGAGGGCGAAATCGGCTGGCAGGAGCGCTGTCGCCAAGAAGAGGGTGGTCACGTTGAGGAGCGGGGCAGCGACGACGAAGGCGAGGGACGACTCGAGCGAGGCGCCACCGCGGTAGAGACTCGCACCGAGCGGACCGGCGCAACAGGAGCAGAAGGGATAGACGACGGCACTGGCGCTACCCAGGACGTGCGCGCGGAAGCCACGCAGCTCGTAGACCCGTTGCAGACGCGGGCTGGCGCAGAGCAGCACGAGGAACAAGGCGCCGAGCAGGATACCGAGTGTCGTGGCGTGCCAGACGACGAGCAGGAAATTAGCCGCTTCGCCGATCGGCCGGAGCCAGGTGGGGAGGGAATCGAGCGCGAACGTTTTGGCGATGCCGGCTTTCCCGGCTGAGGCAACGCGCTCGGCCTGGACGATCCGATAGACGAAGAGATCGACGACCAAGAGCACCATGAGCAGGCCGGCCAAGACGTTGCGCGCTTGCCGGAGGCCACTCGCATCCTGGAGCTGCTGCTCCACCCCGCGCAGGAGGCGATAGGCAGCGATGCTCAGCGCGAGCGCTCCGACGAGGACGACGAGATGCCACGGCGTGTAGGAGAGAAAGGCAGAAGGAGCCCCGAGCTTCCGATAGGCCGCAGACTCGAGCAGAAAGGCGCGTCGCATGTCGACGACCGTCGCGAGGACGACGGCGAACGCGACCACGAAGAGACCGAGCGAGACCACCAAGGCGATCGCTTGCCGCTGCGAACGCGCAGCGCCGAGTGGGGAAACCGCGCCACTCATCCGTATCCCCTTTTTCAGCGATCCTCCAGCCCATGCAGGAAACAGCCTCGTCCGCTGCAGGGGCGTCAGTTTCATTGCTTCTCGAACCGGGAGACTCAGGAGCAGCCGCACCGGCCGCTGGGGAGCGATCAGGGGCCACGCGGCACGCTCGGTCCAGCGTCCTGGGCGAGCAACCGGGCGCGTGCCGGTGTCGGTGAGCGGTTCCCGCGTCGGTCTTCCATCGGTCTCAACGCGAACACTACGCTACCGGACGGTTGCGGGAAGCCTACTCGACTTATTCCTGGGTGTCAAGCGGAGACCACGAGCCGTGCGGGCAGGAGCCGGCAGCGGGAGCGATCGCGTCCATTGGCACCGGAAAGCTCCAGCCATCGTCCTTCGATCGGCACGAGCGGTACCCGACCGCGTCGGCGCAGTCCAGCGTCCAGTCGGTCACGGGGTCGGTGACTTTGACCGCCGATGCCTGCTCGTCGCGTCTTCCGGAGACGTGCCGACGGGGCACTCCTCGCCCGCTCCCAGAGCGCGCCCATC
>DAOTYK010000149.1:0-1994 GCA_034434855.1 Thermomicrobium sp. | reverse complement strand
CGCTGGCTGGTGCGCCACGATCGCGCTCGTCGCCTCGGTGCTGTGGCCAGGGGTAGGTCATTGGATCGTCGGGCGCCGGTGGCGCGGGCTCGCTCTCGCAGTCCCACCCGCGCTCGCGCTCGCTTTCCTGCTCTGGCACGCGAGCCAGCTTCCCGGTTGGGGAGTTACCTGGTTGCTGCGTCCTGGCGTTCTGCGCGACTCGATGATCGGGAACCTCGTTCTGGGCGGTTACCGGGCTGTCGCACTGCTCGATCTCGTGCGCATCACCCTCGCGGAGAGGAGTCGAAGCGGCGCGGGGAAACGCAGACCGTTCTCGGTGCTCGCAGCGTTGCTCGTGGGGGCGGTCATTGTTCCACACGGAGCAGCCGGCTTGGTACTCGCGCGCTGGTCACACTTCCTCGACACGACGTTTCCTGCGGCAGCCGAAGGTTCGATTCAGCCTTTACCCACCGCTGAGTTGCCGGTAGGTTCGCGGACATCGACTTTCGCTCCGGCACGGACGACCCCGATCGAGCCGACGCCGACTCCAGTTTCCACTCAGACAGTGCTGCTTCCGCCAAACCGCGAGCTCCCCCCTGCGCAGCAGCGGATTGCGTCCAAACCGAGAGCGGAGACTCCTGCAACGGTAGCGGCCCCGCAGCGGGCTCCCACCGCGATCGAGCCAGCCTTGGCTGACGGTCGGATCGTCGTGCTCCTGGTCGGGACGGATGCAGGGCCGGGGCGATGGAGCGCTCGTGCGGACACGATCGTCATCGCTGCCCTCGATGTGGAGTCCGGGCGCGGCGGGTTGTTCGGGGTACCTCGCAATCTGGTTGGACTCCCCATCCCGCGCGAACTGGCGGATCTGTATCCGGACGGCTCGTGGCCGGGATTGGCCAACGCGCTCTACACGCTCGGGTGGCAGCGCGCCGAGCGCTTCCCGCACGCCGTCGATCCGGGCGCGGCTGCGCTGGCGCGCTCCCTGGAGCAGTTGATCGGCATACCGATCGACTACACTGTCGTGGTGGACATGGGCGGCTTCGTGCGTGTGGTGGACGCGTTGGGAGGCGTGACCATCGACGTCCCGCGGCCGGTCTCGACGTGGCTGTCGCCACCTCTGCCCGGCGAAGACTGGGCGTACTACGAGATCCCGGCCGGCCGGCAGCATCTCGATGGACATGAAGCGCTCGCCTACGCACGCTCACGCACGGGGACGAGCGACTACGACCGGATGCAACGCCAGCGCTGCTTGCTCGGCGCGCTCTGGCGCCAAGCGGACTGGCCGACCGTGCTGTTCCGGTTGCCGCAGCTGCTCGCCGCCGTCGAGGGAGCCGTCCGCACCGATATCCCCCGCGAGGCACTGCCCCAGCTCGTCCAGTTGGCGCTCGGTGTGCGCGACGAGGCGATCGTGACGCTCGGCTTCACTCCTCCACGCTATACCGCTGGCTGGGCACCCGGTGGGTATCCGATTCCTGACCGTGAGCGGATTCAGAATGCGATCGAGGACGCGCTCGCTGGGACGGGCGAACCGGAACCGGAGACGCGTCTGGCGAGCAGCTGTTCCTGGTCACCCTGATGGAGTCCGGAGAGCGTGCCACAGCGCCGAGCGGTGAAGAGGCTCAGCAGCCCGCTGGCTAGGAGAGCGAGAACGAGCGGGACGGCTCTTCCTGTGCTGTCTGCATGCGGCTGCCCAGACCGGGATGCGACCTGGACTGGGGGTGGAGCGTGGCGTGCTCGGTGGCGTTGGCCTCGCGGCGGGACCAGCAGTCGGACTCGGCGATGGCACGACCGTTGGGACAGCGGTCGGTACCGGTGTGACCGTGGCTAGTGGGGGCGAGGGCACCGACTGAGCGGCTGGTGCAGGAATCGGTGTCGTTCGTCCGGCTACATGGATCGTTCCCTGCATCCCGAGGGCCCGATGGTTGTCGACCGGACAGGACATTTCCCAGTCACCTGGCGCATCGAAGGTGAACGTTACCTCTCGCGTCTCGCCAGGCCGGAGATTCGTCGCGAAC
>DAOTYK010000148.1:0-11664 GCA_034434855.1 Thermomicrobium sp. | reverse complement strand
GGCGAGCATCCGGCTCAGCTCGGCGCCCGACCGGTGACGCTGCCAGAGCAGCGCGACGAGCGCACCGGCAGCGAACGCGAGAACGGTGGCGAGGACGAGCGTGAGCATCGCGAGCTACCCTCGAGCGGAGCGTACCGATCGCACAGGCGGAAATCGTGACGGCGCGATGACCATCAGCGGCGTGTCGCGTGCGGCGAGCGCGCGGTCAAGCGATAGCCGATGCCCCGAACCGTCTCGATCAGCCGCGGATGGCGCGGATCGTCCTCGAGCTTTTCGCGCAGCCCGTGCACGTGCACGGCCAGCGTGCGGAAGTCGCCGAACGTGTCGTAGCCCCAGACCGCCCGGAGCAGTTCCTCGGAGCGGCAGACGCGTTCCCGGTGCCGGGCCAGGTAGGCGAGCAAGTCGAACTCGCGCGGCTTGAGCGCGACCTCGCGCCCATCGCGCCAGACCCGCCGCTGCTCGAGATCGATCCGCAGCGGGCCGATCTCCAGGATGTCGGGCGACGGGCCGGCCGTCAGTTCTCTGGCCAAAAGCTCGCGGCGACGGAGGAGCGCCTTGACGCGCGCGACCAGTTCGCGCATCGAGAACGGCTTGGTGAGGTAGTCGTCGGCACCCAGCTCCAGCCCGAGGACGCGGTCGACTTCGCCGTCGCGGGCCGTCAGGATGAGGATCGGCACGGCGCTCCGCTCGCGCAACTGGCGGCAGACCTGGAAGCCGTCGAGACCGGGCAGCATGATGTCCAGAACGACCAGGTCGGGACGAGCGGACACTGCCTGCTCGAGCGCCGCTCGGCCATCGTCGACCGCGATGACCGCATGCCCCTCCCGCTCGAGGTTGTAGCGGACCGTCGCTCGCAGTGTGTCGTCGTCCTCGACGAGCAGGATCGTCGCCACCGCCCCCTCCTGATCGAGAAGTGTACCAAGGCTCGGGCACGATCCGGCATCGACATGGCGACCGAGCGGCTGGTAGGATTCGGCACACGTTCGGGAGGCGCGGGATGGACGAGCGCGCAGCCTGGCTCGGCTTCCATGCGGTGGAAGGGATCAGTCTCCGACGACTTGAGCGCCTGATCGCGCACACCGGGAGCGCGCTCGCCGCATGGCAGGCACCGGAAGCGGAGCTGCGGGCACTCGGCCTGCCGGAAGGTCCGCTGGCACGGCTGGTCGCAGCGCGACGAGATGGGCTGCCCGAGAAGATCCTCGCCCAGGCCCGGCAGGCGGGCGCACGCGTCATCGTCTATCCGGACGAGGACTATCCCCCGCTCCTGCGGGAGATCGCCAGCCCGCCGCTAGCACTCTTCCTGCGGGGCACCCTTCCACCAGCCGATGCTCCCGCCGTCGCCCTCGTCGGGACACGCCAGGCCTCGAATTACGGGGTCCAAGTCGCCGCGACCTTCGCGACCGCGTTCGCTGAGGCGGGCGTGACGGTGGTGAGCGGGCTCGCCCGGGGCATCGATCGGGTCGCCCACGAAGCGGCGCTCGAGGCGGGCGGGCACACCATCGCAGTGCTCGGGACCGGGATCGACCTGGTCTATCCGCCGGAGCACCGTGCGCTCGCCCAGCGCATCGTCGAGCAGGGAGCACTGGTGACCGAGTTCCTGCCCGGGACCCCGCCCTATGCGGGAAACTTTCCGGTGCGCAACCGGATCATCAGCGGGCTCTCCGCGGGTGTCGTGGTGATCGAAGCACCGGAACGGAGCGGCGCCCTGATCACGGCCAGCTTCGCGCTCGACCAGAACCGGTCGGTCTACGCCGTCCCCGGACCGATCTTTTCGCCTGGCACTGCCGGTATCCTGCGCTTGCTGCGCGAGGGCGCCACGCCGGTCGGCTCGGCCCAGGAGGTCCTGGAGGATCTGCGACTCGCGGTGCGCCAGTTGCCGCTGCCGGCCGCACCTGCGGTCCCCGAGCGTGCTCGGCCGGTCGTGGCCGCACTGGGACCCGAGCCGAAGCACATCGACGAGCTGGCCGCCGAGCTGGGCATGGGCATCGCTCAGTTGAGCGCGCTGCTCCTGGAACTCCAGCTCGAGGGGATCGTGACGCATCTCGGGGCCCAGCACTATGCGCTGGCGTCTCCCCTGCTGGCGAGAGGAGGCAGGCGATGATGTGGGCAGTCATCCCGGCTGGTGGGAGCGGCACGCGGCTGTGGCCAGCCAGCCGGCGCAACCGACCCAAGTTCCTCTTGCCGATTCCGGGACCACAGTCGATGCTGCGTGCGACGTGGGAGCGCCTGCGGCCGCTCGTCGCACCGCACCACTGTTTCGTGGTGACCGGGGCAGCGCACGTCACCGCGGTGCGCAGCGAGCTGCCGGAACTGGCCGCCGAGCAGATCGTCGCTGAGCCAGCGCCGCGCGGTACCGGCCCAGCCATCGGCTTGGCTGCCTTCCTGATCGCCCGGCACGCTCCCAGTGCCCTCATGGGCTCCTTCGCAGCCGATCATTACGTGGCCGATCCGGAAGGGTTCCGGCGGGCCGTCCGCGCCGGCCTGCGCGCCGCCAGCGAGGGGTATCTCGTGACGATCGGTGTCCCGGCGCGGTATCCGGAGACCGGGTACGGTTACATCCGCCTCGGGGAACCGCTCCTCGTGGCCGAGGGGCTGACCGTCCATCGCGTCCAGCAGTTCAAGGAGAAACCGGATCGTGCCACCGCTGAGCAGTACGTCCGCTCCGGGGAATACTGCTGGAACGCGAGCATGTTCCTCTGGCGCGTCGACGTCTTTCTCGATGCGTTGCGGCGCTTGCTGCCGGAAGTCCATGCGCCACTCGCCGCGATCGCTGCGTGTTGGGATGCGCCGGAGGGGCAGCGATGTTTCGAGGAGTACTGGCCGCAGATTCCGGAGATCACGATCGACCACGGTATCATGGAGCGCGCTGACCAGGTGGCGGTCGTTCCGGCCGAGTTCGGCTGGGCGGATCTCGGGGATTGGCATGGCTTGGCCCAGCTCCTGGCCGACGATGCCGACGATTCGGTCGTCCTCGGCTGCGAGCATCTCGGGCTCGACACACGTGCTACGCTCATCTACGGCGGCCGTCGGATGGTGGTGACGCTCGGGGTCGAGGACATCGTAGTCGTCGATACCGACGACGTGCTGCTGGTCGCCCATCGCTCCCGCGCGCAAGAGGTGCGGGAGATCGTGCGACGACTCGAGCAGCTCGGCCGGCGGGACCTGCTCTGATCTGGTGCCGATGGCCGGACCTGCCGAAGATCGGTAGAGGGGGACGATGGCAGCGAAGACGACGAAGAAGAAGACGACGGCAACGGGCGAGACGACAGCGAAGAAGGCGACGCGCGGCACCAGTCGCGCCGATGGGCAAGCGTTGGTGATCGTCGAGTCGCCGGCCAAGGCGCGGACGATCGGTCGTTTCCTCGGGCCAGGGTATACCGTGAAGGCATCGATGGGGCACGTGCGCGACTTGCCGAAGAGCAAGCTCGGGGTCGATGTCGCGCACGACTTCCAACCGACCTACACGGTCCTCAAGGAGAAGCTGCCGGTCGTCAAGGAACTCAAGGAGAGCGTGCAACGGGCGCGCGAGTTGATCCTGGCGACCGACCCGGACCGGGAGGGCGAGGCGATCGCCTGGCACCTGATCGAGGCGACGCAGGCCCACGACAAGCCGGTGCGCCGGATCGTCTTCCACGAGATCACCGAGGAGGCGATCCGGGAAGCGCTCGCGCATCCGCGCGGCATCGACATGCGGCTGGTCAATGCGCAGCAGGCCCGGCGCGTGCTCGATCGATTGGTCGGGTACGAGATCAGTCCGCTCCTCTGGCGCAAGGTCAAGAGCGGTCTCTCCGCCGGGCGCGTCCAATCGGTGGCCTTGCGCTTGGTGGTGGAGCGCGAGCGGGAGATTCAGGCGTTCGTCCCGCAGGAATACTGGACGATCGAAGTCGATCTCCTGCCGCTCGGGAACGGTGCGCAGGAACCGGTCCCCTTCGCAGCGACACTGGTCCGGGTGCGTGGTGAGAAGCCGGACCTTCCGAACGAGGAAGCGGCGCGAGCGGTCGCCCGCGAACTCGAAACCGCGCAGTACTGGGTGGTTTCGGTCAAGGAGCGGCAGAAGCAGCGTCGCCCAGCGCCACCGTTCACCACCAGCACGCTGCAGCAGGAGGCCGGGCGCAAGTTGCGCTTCCCGGTGAGCCTGACCATGCAGGTGGCCCAGCAACTGTACGAGGGAGTCGAACTCGGGCCCGAAGGCAGTGTCGGCCTCATCACCTACATGCGGACCGACTCGACGCAGGTGGCAGCAGCAGCGCAGCAACGGGCACGCGAGGTGATCGCGGCGCGGTGGGGAGCTGACTTCCTGCCTGAGCGCCCACCGGTCTATGCCAAGAAGGCGAAAGGGGCACAGGAGGCGCACGAAGCGATCCGGCCGACTGACCCGGCGCGCGATCCGGACTCGGTACGCCCGTATCTCACGCCGCGCCAGTACCAGCTCTACCGGCTCATTTGGGAGCGGTTCATCGCGAGCCAGATGGCACCCGCCATCTACGACACCGTGACGGTCGAGATCGCGGCCGGGCCGAAGGTCGGTGCCGATGCTCCGTATCTCCTGCGGGCCACCGGCTCGGTCGTCCGCTTCCCGGGATTCCTCGTCGTCTACCGCGAGGGGCGCGACGAGGACGAGGCCGACGAACTGGATCAGCGACCGCTGCCACCGCTCGCCAGTGGCGAGGTCTTGCGCCTGCTGGCTGTCCGGCCGGAGCAGCACTTCACCCAGCCGCCGCCCCGCTACAGCGAGGCGACGCTGGTCAAGACACTGGAGGAGCTGGGGATCGGTCGACCGAGCACCTACGCGCCGACGATCGAGACGCTCAAGCAGCGCCGCTACGTCGTCGTCGAGGATCGCAAGCTGGTCCCGACCGAACTCGGTATGCTGGTGACCGATCTCCTCGTCCAACACTTCCCGGACGTGGTCGATGTCGGCTTCACCTCCCGCTTGGAAGAGGAACTCGACGAGATCGCCGCAGGAGAGCGCGACTGGGTTCCGGTCGTCCGGGAGTTCTACGAGCCGTTCCACCGTCAGGTGGAGGAAGCTGAGCAGACCATCGAGCGGGTGCGGCTCGCTGACCAGCCGAGCGGCGAGGTCTGCGAGCTCTGCGGCCGGCCGATGGTGATCAAGGAGAGCCGGTTCGGCCGGTTCCTCTCCTGTTCGGGCTTCCCGGAGTGCAAGAACAAGCGCCCGCTCTTGGAGAAAATCGGGGTGCGTTGCCCACGATGCGGCGAGGGCGAGATCGTCGTCCGGCGGAGCCGGAAGGGCCGGACTTTCTATGGTTGCAGCCGCTATCCCGAGTGCGATTTCGTCAGCTGGGAGCGGCCGACTGGGGAACGGTGCCCGCAATGCGGGGGAGCGCTGGTGGTGAGCGTGCGGCGAGGGCAGGAAAGCGTGCGCTGCCCATCGTGCAGCTACCGGCCAGCTGAGGAGCCGGCGTCGGTCGACGCCTGATCCGAGGGTATACTTGAATGGTCGACGGCCACCCCGGCCGCAGGAGGGAGCGAGCGTGCGCGAGAGCGCGGTGCGGCACGGAACCACCATCCTGGGTGTCCT
This sequence comes from Thermomicrobium sp., assembly GCA_034434855.1. GTDB lineage: Bacteria > Chloroflexota > Chloroflexia > Thermomicrobiales > Thermomicrobiaceae > Thermomicrobium. Next base: position 6,122 of record DAOTYK010000148.1, on the reverse strand, counting down.
CCGGGATGGCCGGGTCGCGATCGCCGGAGACGGCCAGGTGACGGCTGGCGACGTGGTGCTCAAGCAGCGCGCCCGCAAGATCCGCGCGCTCGCCGGGGGCAAGGTACTGGCCGGCTTCGCCGGTGCGGTCGCTGATGCCCTGACCTTGTTCGAGAAGTTCGAGCAGCACCTGCGGACCGCCGATGGCGACCTGCGCCGTGCCGCGGTCGAGCTGGCCAAGGAGTGGCGGACCGATCGTTACCTGCGGCGGCTCGAGGCTCAGCTTCTCGTCGCCGATTCCCGCCAGCTCTTGATGATCTCCGGAGACGGAGACGTCATCGAGCCGGACGACGGCGTCGCCGCGATCGGCACGGGAGGACCCTACGCAGCGGCGGCGGCGCGCGCGCTCCTGCGCCATACCCGCATGAGTGCGGCGGAAATCGCGCGCGCTGCGATGGAGGTGGCCGCCGATCTCTGTGTCTATACCAATCACGCGGTGACGATCCTCACCGCACCACCCGAGCATGGAGAAGATGAGCACACGCATGACGACGAGCGTCCGACCTGAACGCGGTACCGTACCCCTGACTCCGGCCGAGATCGTCGCTGAGCTCGATCGGTACATCGTCGGGCAAGAGGAGGCCAAGCGGGCCGTCGCGATCGCGATCCGCAACCGCTGGCGCTGGCAGCAGCTGCCCGAGGAAGTCCGGCGCGACATCGTCCCGAAGAACATCTTGATGATCGGCCCGACTGGCGTCGGCAAGACGGAAATCGCCCGGCGCGTCGCCCAACTGGTGGACGCCCCCTTCGTGAAGGTCGAGGCGACCAAGTTCACCGAAGTCGGCTATGTCGGCCGCGACGTCGAGTCGATCGTGCGCGAACTCGTCGAAGTGAGCATCAGCTCGTTGCATGGCGAGCGACTCGAGGCGGTCCGCGAGGAAGCATCCCGCGCCGCATTGCAGCGGCTGGTGGATATCCTGGTCGAGCAGCGCGAGCGCCGGCGGGCCAAGCGACAGGGATCGGAAGCGGAGGCCGAGCCGGAAGAAGAGGCGCCAGAGGAGCGACGGAAGCGCGAGCGCCGGATGGCGCGCGAGCGGCGACGCTTGCTCGACTTGCTCTCCCGCGACGGGCTGGAAGACGAAACGATCGAGCTCGATCTGGAGAGCGAGTTCGATCTCTTCGTCACACCGTACGCGGAGAACGGCGGTGTCGATCTCGACGAGCTCCAAGAAACGGTCGCCGATCTCCTGGAGTCGCTCCAGGCACGCCGACGCACGCGGCGGGTTTCCGTGCGCGAGGCCCGGCGCATCCTGACCCAGCAAGAAGCGCAGCGGCTCGTCGACTTCGATGCGGTGGTCGAAGCAGCGATCAAGCGAGCCGAGGAGAGCGGGATCGTCTTCATCGACGAGATCGACAAGTTGATCACCAAAGACAGTGAATACGGCCCCGATGTGTCCGGCGAGGGAGTGCAACGCGACCTCTTGCCGATCGTCGAGGGCTCGGTCGTGATGACGCGCTACGGACCGGTGCGCACCGACCACATCTTGTTCATCGCCGCCGGCGCCTTCCACAACGCCAGCCCCTCCGACCTCATTCCGGAGCTGCAGGGACGCTTTCCGATCCGCGTCGAGCTGCAGCGCTTGACCGAGGACGATCTCTATCGCATCCTCACCGTGCCGGAGAATGCGCTGACCCGGCAATACCGCGAACTCCTGCGCGTCGAGGGGGTCGAGCTGGTGTTCACCGAAGATGGCCTTCGCGAGGTAGCTCGGCTCGCTGCGCTGGTGAACAGCCGAGCAGAAGATATCGGAGCGCGGCGGCTGGCGACGATCATGGAAAAGGTCGTCGAGGAGATCAGTTTCCGCGCGCCGGAACTCACTGGGCAGACGGTCCGCATCGATGCCGACTACGTCCGCCAGCGCGTCGGGACCATCGTGGCAGATGAGGATCTGAGCAAGTTCATCCTGTGAAGGCGAGCGGAGGAGCGGGATGGACGGACCCCGAGCGATCCGGCGGCTGTCGATCCTCGTACCGGTCTACAACGAGGCACGGACGATCGGGGAAGTCCTCCGGCGCGTCCGCGCGGTCGAACTCCCGTACGAGCGCGAGCTCGTCGTCGTGGACGATGGCTCGACCGACGGCACGCGCGAATACTTGGAGGAGGAAGCGAGCCGCTCGCGCGATCTGGTCTTGATCCTGCACCCGGTCAATCGCGGAAAGGGCGCAGCGATCCGGTCAGCGCTCGAGGCAGCGACTGGAGATGTCCTCATCGTGCAGGATGCTGACCTGGAGTACGACCCGCGCGAGTACCCGCGGCTCTTGCGCCCCATCGCGGAGGGGCGGGCCCAGGTCGTCTACGGGTCGCGTTTTTTGGGCGAGCACAAGGCGATGTACTTCTGGCACTGGGTCGGCAACCGCTTCCTCACGTTCGTCGCCAACCTGCTGTACGATACGACCCTGACCGACATGGAGACGGGCTATAAGGTCTTCACCGCCGAGGTCGCGCGTCAGCTACGGCTGCGCAGCGATCGCTGGGGATTCGATCCCGAGATCACCGCTCAGATCCTCCGCCGCGGCTACCGGATCTATGAAGTGCCCATCTCGTACAATGGCCGCGAATATTGGGAGGGAAAGAAGATCACCTGGCGTGACGGCCTGACGGTCCTCGCGACGTTGCTGCGGTATCGCTTCTTCGATCCCACTCCTCGGTAGGTGCGGGATGGACGCTGTCCTCGCGGTCGACTTCGGCGCCACCAACCTGCGTGCCGCGCTCGTCCGGCGCGATGGCACGCTGGCTTTCCACCGCCAGACCGCGACCGGGGCGCGCGATGGAGTCGTCGCGGTCGTCGAGCGGATCGTCCGGCTGGTCGACGAAGTCGCGGCGGATGCTGGCGTCGATCGCGCGGTACCGGTCGGCGTCGTGGCACCCGGGCCGCTCGAGCCAGCGACCGGCGTCGTGCTCTTCGCCCCTAACCTGGTCGGCTGGCAACGCGTCCCGCTCCGTCGGATGCTGGAAGAGCGACTCGGGCGCCGGGTGGTCTTGGGAAACGATGGCAACGGAGCGGCGCTGGGCGAGGCGCTCTTCGGTGCCGCCAAAGGGTGCCGGCACCTCGTGCACCTGATGCTGGGCACCGGCGTCGGGGGCGGCGTGATCGCCCATGGTCAGCTTATCGAAGGAGTGCGCGGGCTCGGGACGGAAGTCGGGCACGTGCCGGTCGATCCGACCGGTCCACGTTGCCATTGCGGCGGAGTGGGCTGCGTCGAGGCATACATCGGCGGCTGGGCACTGGCCCGCGACGGCGAGGCGCTGCGCAACTCCGGGCGTTCCGGGCTCCTGCGGGAACTGGCCGGGGATGGCCCGGTGACCGCTGCCCACGTGGTGGAAGCGGCCCGAGCCGGCGATGCAGGGGCACGAGCGATCCTGGAACAGGCGGCTCGGGCACTGGCCGTCGGACTAGCTGGGCTGGTCAACGTGTTCGACCCCGAGATGATCGTCATCGGTGGCGGCGTTGCTCGCGCCGGGGAGCTTTTGCTCGAGCCGTTGCGTCGTTGGTTACCGGTCTATGCGATTCACTACATCGTGGAACATACCGAGCTGCGACTCTCGGCGCTCGGTGACGACACCGGGCTGTATGGTGCTGCTGCCCGCGCCTTCCTCGCTGGCGAGCAGGCGGGAGCCGAGATCCGCTTGCCCTGATCCGTAAGGGAGCCGCCGTGTGGGCGGACGAACGACCCTCGACCGAGCCCTTTGGCTCCCTCTGACGCGCCGGCGACTGCTGTGGCTCTCCGGCGGGTCGCTCTTGGCCGCGTGCCGCCGGGGCGAGGGCACGCCCCCGACGACCGTGACCGCGAGCGACGCGACACCGCTCCCCTCACCGACATCGCCGCCGCGACCGGCCACCCCCACTCCCACGCCCACACCAGTGGTGGTCGCCCCGACGCCCAGTCCGCGGCCGACGCCGACACCAGTGGCTGCGCGGATCTTCGTGCGCTTGCGCCTCGATGAGCCGAAGAGCCACGACTTCAATGCGGATGCCGCTTGCGGCGGCGAACCGGAACTCTTCGCTGGCCTGGTTCGCCTGGCACCCGATTACAGCGTCCAACCGGACTGGGCAGCCGCCTGGGAGGTCTCGGCGGACGGAACACGCTATGTCTTCTCCCTGCGTTCCAACCGAAGTGGGTGGTCGAACGGCGATCCCGTGCGGGCGAGCGACTTCGTCTGGTCGTGGCAGCGCATGCTCGATCCGGCTCGCCCAGCACCCCAGGCGTCCCTCCTGGACCTCGTCGGGAACGGGAAGGCAGTCCGAGAGGGACGGCTCCCTCCCGAACAGCTCGCCGTCCGCGCCCTTGACGAGCGGACGCTCGAAGTGGAGCTCGAGCGCCCAGCCGGTTACTTCCTCTGGATCCTCGGGACACCGGGGTTGCTCCCGGCGCATCGGCCATCGGTCGAGCGGTGGGGAGAGAGGTGGACCGAAGCGGGACGTTGCGTCTCCAACGGCCCGTTTTTCCTGGCGAACTGGGAGCCAGGATCCAGTTACACCGTGAACGCGAATCCTCACTACTGGAACCGACCGAGTCTGGACAGTTGCACGGTCACGATCGCGGCGTCGACCGATCCACTCCTCCCCTTCTATCGGGGGCAAGTCGACTTCGCAGCTGTGCCGCAGGAGGAGCTGCCTCGCGTGACCGGCGAGGAAGTGCTCCTGGAGCGCGTGGAGCGGAGCATCCTGCCGGAGACCTGGTTTCTCGTCATCCAGCCGGATGGTGCCCCGTTGGATGACCTGGAGTTGCGTCGCTCCATCAGTCGCGCGATCGATCGGGAACGGTTGCGTCAGCTCCTCTACGGTGCGGTCGAGCCAGCGAGTTCGCTCGTGCCGCCAGGAATCCCGGGAAGCGTGCGAGACGACAGTGTGGCCGAAGCACATCGTTTCGCACCGCTCGAGGCCTTCCTCGCCTGGCAACGGGTGCGGGCGAGCGATCCGCGCCCGCTGCGCCTCACCGCGCCAGCCGACTGCTCCCCGGAGGAGGAGGCGGTCCTGCAGGACGTCGCGCTGCAGCTCACGAGCAACTTGGGAGTGCCGGTCGAACTCGTCCGGTTGGCTGCGCGCGAGTGGGAACGGGCTGTCGAAGAGGGAACGTTCGAGCTGCTGTGGTGGCGGTGGCCATTACCCTTCCCCGACGCCGCTGCCGTCTACGAATGGCTGTTGAGCAGCGAGCGGCGTACGCTGCGTGGACTGCGCTGGCGGAGCGAGGCACTGGATCGCTTGCTGGCGCTCGCTCGCGGGGAAACCGCGCTCACCCGCCGGCTGGGCGCGTACCGGCAGTGCGAGCTGCTCGTGCAGGAGGAGTTCGTCCTGTTGCCGATCTGTCATCCCGTCGCGACGTATCTCGTGCAGCCGTGGGTCGTGACGCTTCCGCGCACGCCGACCGGTGAACTACTCGGGCCGGATGGACCGTTCAGCCGCTTTCTGAGTGCGGTCGCCGTGAGCAGCCGGGGCAGCGAGCGATGAGTCATCGCTCGCTTCTCGGTCGAGCCGCAACCGGTTTCCCCCGCGATCGGATACGGCGAGGAGCGGCCGAGGAACTGGACAGCGCGCGGGCGTGTGCTACGATGACCGGCGGTCCTGCGCCGAGCGGGGAGCACACGTGTCCGTCGTCAGACGACTGACCGGGGCGAGGAGGGAACGATGAGCGGGACGCATCCCCGTTATCTTTGGTGGAACGGCCAGCAGGTGCGCTGGGAAGAGGCGACTGTCCACGTGACGGAACTCGGCTGGTCGACGGTCGGTGCCGTGTTCGAGGGGATTCGCGCCTACTGGAATCCCGAAACCGGCGAGGCGTACGTCTTCCGGTTGCGCGAGCATCTGGAGCGGTTGCTGCGCTCGATGCGCCTGGTTCGCTTGGCACCGCGCTGGAGTATCGGAGAACTGACCGAGGCGATCCTGCAGCTTCTCCGCGACAACGAGTGCCGCGAGGACACGTACATCCAGCCGGTTGCGTACCGGGCAGCTGGACCGAAGACGCTGAGCGGCTTCGCCGAAGAGGCCGGGCTGTACATCGCGACGCGTCCGATGCCGTCGCACTTGCTGTCCGGCAAGGTCGTGCGCGCCAAGGTGAGTTCCTGGCGTCGCATCAGCGACGAC
>DAOTYK010000147.1:0-19015 GCA_034434855.1 Thermomicrobium sp. | reverse complement strand
AGCTTCTGGACGTTCTCGGCAAAGACGTTGGCCAGCTGCTCAGCGTAGAGGCTGCCGTCGTGGATCGTCGCGACCCGCTTGAGCCCCAGCTCGTTCACGACGAACTCGGCAGCCACTCGCCCCTGGACCTTGTCGTTATGGGCGACGCGGAGGTAGGCCTCGACGTGCTTGGCTGGATCGGTGAGGTCCGGTGCGGTATTGGACGGCGAGACCATCACCAGGCCGGCCTGGTCGATGATCGGGGCTCCCACCCGTGCTTCGGAGGAGCAGGAGGAGCCGATGATCGCGACGATGCGCGGATTCGCGGCGAGACGAGTGGCGGCAGCCTGCCCGCCCTCCGGATTGCATCCGGAATCCTCACCGACCAGCTCGATCTTGTGGCCGAGGAGTTGGCCGCCGAGATCATCGATGGCGATTTCGATTCCTCGCTTGGAGTCCTCACCGAGCTGGGCCGTGCCCCCGGAGACGGTCAGCATCCACGCTAAGACGATCGGTTCACCCGGCTTGATTTCCAAGACGCCGATCGGATCGGTCGGCTTGGTCACCTCAGCTTGTGGTGTCGGCTGGGCTGCGGGCGTCGGTGAAGGTGCAGCAGCCGCCGGCGTTGGGCTGGGCTCACCAGCAGGAGCGGGAGTCGGTGTCGGCTCCGCTTGCTGGCAGGCAGCGAGGACGAACACCAGTGAGAGCAGCAGCATGGTGAACAATCGTGCCGGTCGTATCATCGATCCTCCTCCTCGATAGTCCGACCGAAACACCCGACACCCGGACATGCCGAAAGCGGCGTCCGTGTGGTCACATTTTCGTACAGGTCTGGTCGCGTCGTCAAGTGGTCGTCCTGTGCACGGTGCAGGTCGGAGGGTACCGGTGGGTCGACATGCTGCATCGAGAGGAGAGAGCGGCACGATGATGGCGCGGCCCAGTCGCCAGGTTACCGTGGAGTGGCATGCCGACTTTTGCGCCGTGGAGTGCACGGTGTTGTCGGCTTCGAACGCGTGCTCTGCCGCGACAGCCGCGGCAGAGCGATGCGGTATGCCGCTTGTTGCCGACATCCGCGTGCCAGCCGCGCAGAAGGTCACGAGCACACGCCGATCGTCGGTGACGTCACGGCCGTTTCGCCGACACGGTGCGGGGGACAGCGACGCGTTCGATCGGGTCGAGCGTTCCGTGACCGATGCGGTTCGGGTGTGCACTCGTCGGGAGGTCGACCGTACGGGGAGACTCGCATCGGATACAGCCGTGGGAGATCGAGTGGGACAGAAAAATCGCTGCGAAGTCTTGACACCCGTTCGATCTGCACATTACAGTGAAGCCGTACCCCGGTTGAGTATCGCGGAGGTGGACCGATGACCTCAGTCGCACAGCTGGACGACGTCACGCGCCGCGATCTGGTCGAGCGCCTGCGTCGCATCGAAGGACAAGCGCGGGGGATCGCTCGCATGATCGAGGAAGGACGAGAATGCGTCGATATCGTGCAGCAACTGGCAGCGATGCGAGCGGCGACCGATAGCCTATGCGTCGAACTCGTGCAAGCCATGCTGGAACGCTGCTTTCTCGACGGGACATCACCTGCGCCGCAGCAACTCGCTCGCGTTCTCAAAGCTGTGATCCGCGGCGGACGATGAAAGGGGACACCGATGGCGCGCTACGGGTTCGTCATCGACCAGCGCAAATGCATCGGCTGTCATGCTTGCACGGTGGCATGTAAATCGGAGAACCTCGTTCCGCTCGGTGTCTACCGGACATGGGTGAAGTACGTCGAAAAGGGGACCTTCCCACATACCAGGCGATCGTTCACGGTACTGCGCTGCAACCACTGCGACGATGCGCCCTGTGTGACGATTTGCCCGACCAAGGCCCTGTTCCGTCGACCGGACGGTATCGTCGATTTCGATGCCGACCGGTGCATCGGCTGCAAGTCGTGCATGCAAGCGTGCCCTTATGATGCGCTCTACATCGATCCGATCACTCGGACAGCAGCCAAATGCAATTACTGTAGTCACCGGGTCGATCAAGGGTTGCTCCCAGCCTGTGTCGTCGTCTGTCCCGAGAAAGCGATCATCGCGGGAGACCTCGACGACCCGACGAGCGAGATCCATCAGCTCGTCGCCCGCGAGCCGGTGACGGTGCGCAAGCCGGAGCAGGGGACGCGCCCAAAGTTGTTCTACCTCGGGGCCGACGAGGCGAGTCTCACACCCGAGGTGCAGACGCGGACGAACGGGTACCTGTGGGCTGAAGTGAGGCCGGACGACCGCCCGGCCGAGGCAGTGCGCAGCGCCGAGTATCTCCCAGGGCCAGCCGATGCTCGGGTGGCTTATGATGTCTGGCATCCCAAACCGTGGGGATGGAAGGTGGCGAGTTATCTCTGGACGAAGTCGATCGGCAGCGGTGCGCTGGCACTCGGTGGGCCGTTGCTCGCCAGCGGGGTGATGAGCGATCGGCTGCTCGGGATCGGCGCAGCAGCGATCGGGATGGTGTTCCTGGCCATCACCGCCCTGCTTCTGATCTGGGACCTGAAGCGGCCGGAGCGGTTCTGGTATCTCCTCGTCAAACCGAATCCACGGAGTTGGCTCGTCTGGGGTGGCTACATCCTCCTGGTAGTGGGAGGTCTCGCCTTCTTCTGGGCAGTCGCCTCGCTCGCGGGCTGGCAGGGAATCGAGCGTGTGCTCGCTTGGCTCGCCCTGCCGGGCGGGATCGCGGCAGCGGGTTACACGGCTTTCCTCTTCGGTCAAGCGGAGGGGCGCGATTTCTGGCAGAGCCCGCTCCTCCTGCCCATCCTGCTCGCACAAGCGTTGGTGGCCGGTACGGCTGCTCTGCTCTTGCTGTTGGTCGCGGGCGGTGCACTCGAGGGGCGAGCGTGGCTCGGAGTGGTGTTGGGTGGTGGGTTAGTCGGGCTGCTCGTGCTGGTGGCGAGCGAGCTCTTGGTGCCACACGCCAACCTGCATGTCGCCAAGGCTGCTCGCTTGCTGACGCATGGCCCCTATCGCGGGGAGCTGCTCGCGATCGGTCTCGGTGTGGGTGTGTTGGTACCCCTGATCGCGTTGACTCTCGGATGGGCGAGCGGGAATCTGGCGCCCGGGAGCGTCATCGCGGCGGTGGCAGCCCTGATCGGGCTCTGGAGTTACGAGCGCATCTGGGTGGAGGCCGGGCAAGACATCCCGTTGAGTTGAGGGGGGCGACGATGCAAAGCGAGGTGCGAGCGACGACGATGCAGGCAGACCGACGAACCGTCCGGGAACCGTTCGTTCCCGAGCGGACGAGTGGTCTGGCCAGCTATCCCCCGCCCGAGCGATGGGACGATTGGGAAGAGCGGGGACCGGACGGACGGGTGCGGCGCTATTTCCTGATCCCGACCGTCTGTTTCAACTGCGAGGCAGCCTGTGGCCTTCTGGCCTATGTCGACAAGGAGACGCTGGATATCCGCAAGCTGGAGGGGCATCCCTTCCATCCGGGAAGCCGCGGTCGGAATTGCGCGAAGGGTCCTGCCACCATCAACCAAGTCAAGGATCCGGAACGGATCCTCTACCCGCTGCGCCGGGTCGGGCCGCGCGGGTCCGGCAAGTGGGAGCGCGTCAGCTGGGACGAAGTGCTGGACGATATCGCGGGGCGGATGCGCCGCGCCTTTCTCGAGGGACGGCAGAACGAGGTGATGTACCACGTCGGTCGTCCTGGTGAAGACGGCTTCATGGAGCGCGTCCTGTGGTCGTGGGGTGTGGACGGGCACAACTCGCACACCAATGTCTGCTCGTCGGGCGGACGCTTCGGCTATGCAGTGTGGATGGGTGCCGATCGCCCCTCGCCGGATCACGCCAACGCCCGCTTCATCTTCCTAGTGAGCGCGCACTTGGAGAGCGGGCACTACTTCAACCCGCACGCGCAGCGCATCATGGAGGCGAAGCAGCGGGGCGCCAAGCTGGCGGTGATGGATCCGCGGTTGTCGAACACTGCGGCGATGGCCGACTACTGGTTGCCGGCTGTCCCCGGCACGGAAGCGTTCGTTCTTTTGAGCATCGCCAACGTCCTGATCCAGGAGGGCTGGTTCGACCGCGAGTTCGTCCGTCGCTGGACGAACTGGGACGAATACCTGCGGGTCGTCCATCCTGGTTGTCCAGTCACTTTCGACGAGTTCGTCCGGCGGCTCGAGGAGGAATACGCGCGCTACACACCGGAGGCGGCGGAGCAGCTGAGCGGTATCCCGGCGACGACGATCGTCGAGCTGGCGCGGGAGCTGGCTCGGGCGGCGCCAGCTATCTCGACACACAACTGGCGTGCAGCGGCGGCGGCACACCTGGGTGGCTGGACGGTACCGCGGGCGCTCTTCTTCTTGAACGTACTGACGGGGAGCGTGGGGACACCCGGCGGGACACAACCGAACATCTGGGACAAGCACGTGCCCCGGCCGTTCGCTGAGCCCCCGCGCCAGAAGGTCTGGAACGAGCTGACCTGGCCGAAGGAGTACCCATTGGCTCATCACGAGATGAGCTTCTTGCTTCCGCATTTCCTGAAGGAAGGGCGCGGCAAGCTGGCTGTCTATTTCACGCGTGTGTACAACCCCGTCTGGACCAACCCGGACGGCTTCACCTGGATCGAGGTGCTGCAGGACGAGTCGTTGATCGAGCTGCACGCAGCGCTGACACCGACCTGGAGCGAGACGGCGTGGTACGCCGATTACGTTTTGCCGATGGGACACGCGCCGGAACGACACGACACGCATTCGTACGAGACACATGCCGCTCGTTGGATCGGTTTCCGGCAGCCGGTCCTCCGCGTCGCGCGCGAGAAGCTGGGCCAGCCGGTACGGGTGACGTACGAGGCGAATCCTGGTGAAGTTTGGGAGGAGAACGAATTCTGGATCGAACTGTCCTGGCGGGTGGATCCGGATGGCTCGCTGGGGATCCGGCGGTGGTACGAATCGCCGTATCGGCCTGGTGAGAAGGTAACCGTCGGCGAGTACTACCAGTGGATCTTCGAGCACTCGATTCCCGGGCTGCCGGAAGCTGCGGCCGCCGAAGGACTGACGCCGCTGCAGTACATGCGACGGTACGGCGCCTTCGAGCTGGAAAAGCAGCGCTATCGCCAATACGAGGATCCGGTTCCGGAGGAGGAGCTCGCGCAATCGTGGGTCGACCCGGAAAACGGGCGGATCTGGACGATGGCACCACCGCCCCATACGACGAACATCGTGCCGGTACCGGGAGTTCCGGCCGGTCCCCGCGGCCGATGGGCCGGGGTCATGGTGGACGGCGAGCCGAAGCGAGGTTTCCCGACACCTTCCGGGAAGTTGGAATTCTTCTCGCGCACGCTCTGGGAGTGGGGCTGGCCGGAGTACGCGATCCCCTGCGCCATCGAGAGCCACGTCGGCCCCAAGCAGTTGGATCGGGCGGCGGGCGAGATGGTATTGCTCCCCAATTTCCGCGTGCCCACGCTGATCCACACACGTTCGGGAAATGCCAAGTGGCTCAACGAGCTGACGCATTCCAACCCGCTGTGGCTGCACCCGAGCGATGCCGAACGAATCGGTGTGCGGACCGGTGACCTGGTCCGGGTCGAGACGGAGATCGGCTACTTCGTCGATCGCGTCTGGGTGACGGAAGCGATCCGCCCTGGAGTAGCGGCCTGCTCGCACCATCTGGGTCGCTGGCGCTTGGCGGAGGGAAGCGGTGGCGAACGCTGGTCCACGGCACTCGTGGAGATCGAGCGCTTGTCGGACGGGCAGTACCGCTTGCGACAACGGGCAGGGGTGCGACCGTTCGCCAGCGAGGATCCGGATTCCCAGCTAGTCTTCTGGGGTGATGCGGGTGTCCACCAAAATCTTACGTTCCCGGTCCAGCCCGACCCGATCAGCGGACAGCACTGCTGGCATCAGAAGGTGCGCATCGTCAAGGCCGGGCCGGATGACCGGTACGGGGATGTCGTCGTCGATACGCGCAAGTCGATGGAGGTTTACCGACGCTGGCTGGCGATGACACGGCCCGCTCCAGGCCCCGACGGTACGCGGCGCCCGATCTGGATGCTGCGGCCATACAAGCCGGATCCGAGCGCCTACCGGATCGACAGTCCGACCGGCCGGGGAGACGGGCCGCGACCGAGCGGAGGGTGAGCAGTCCGTCACGGTAGCGGGACGAGCGAGGCGTACTGGAGATCTGCCCGATACAGCGTGCGTCCGGGGAACGCCTGGCGGAAAGCCTCTTCGTGCCCGGGACCGAGGTCGAGGGCGAAGATGACCGGTGCTTCGAGCCAGGGATCGTTCCGGACGAAGAAGGGAGCGTATTCGGTCCAGTAGCGAGCCGGAACCAGGACCAGGCTGCCGGGTGGGGCGTGTTCAGCGATGGTGCGAGCCGGCTCAGCCGTGATGTGATTCCACTGGCGATAGCTTTGCCAGAAGGGGACACCGGTTCGGGTGAGTCCCCAGCCGATGAGCGAGACGAGGATGAGCACCGCTCCCACGTGGAGGATGAACGGTGCCTGGCGCGAAGGGGCGAGGAGCAGCCAACCCGTTTCAAGCCACCGGAGCGCGGTGAGGAGGCCGCGTGCCGAGAGGAGCGCCAGGGCGCCGAGCGCCTCGGCGTAATAGCGTGGACCGTACATCTCGCCGGTAGTCCAGTAGGCCATGTGGACGAGGACCAGCGACGCTACCTGAGCAGCGAGGAGGAGATCGACCGTCGTCGGTCGAGGGAGCAGGCGCCCGGGCGGGAGGCGGAAGGGGTGAGCGAGTGCCTGGATCACGGCCGATACGGTGGCCAGGGCTGCCGGAACGAGATCCAGTCGCCCCGGCCAGCCGTAGAGGAGTTGCTCCAAGGCTCGGAGGTTCCAGCGAGTGTTGAACCAGCCCTCCTGGAGCGTGTGGTGACCATCGGGCGAGATGCCTGATCCGAAGCCGACTTTATCGAAGGGCCACCAGAGCTGGTAACCGAAGACGAGCGGGTCGCCGGTCGTTCGCTGGTTGTATGCCAGGAGTGCTGCCGCAGCCAGGAGGCCGCTCGCCGCGAAGAAGACTGCTGGTGAACGCCAAGCTGGTACTCGCCAGAAACGCCAGATCGACCAGAGAACGAAGGGCAGGAGGACGCCGACCGCGGTGAGCGGACGGGCCAAGACGAGCAGAGCGAGGGCGAGCATGCCGGGCAGCGCCGCGCGCGCCCTGGGGCGATCGACGGTTGCGAGGAACGACCAGGTGAAAAGCAGAGTAAGGGCCAGGCAGACAGTATGCGCCATCAAAGACGCGGCTTGGAGCAGGAAGAACGGAGAGACGAGCAGCAAGAGGCTGGCCAGCCAAGCGGTCATGGCATCGTACCAGCGGCGGCCGATTGCGAAGACGAGAAGGATGCAGGCAGCAGCAGCGAGGGCATTGACGAGGGGTGGATAATCCAGCAACACACCGAGCGAAAGGACGAGGGGATAGCCGGGCGGGTACTTGCCGAACCAGACACCGTCCTGGACGATGACGAAGGGGATGAAGAAGGCGGCGGGCAACGGCGGAGCTGGTGCGATGAGGTGACCACGAGCATAGGTCATCGCTTGGAAGAGAAAAGCGACCTCGTCCTCGGTATGCGGTAAAGCCTCGAAGACGACCCGGCTGAGAACGATGCTCGTTGTGGCAGCGGAAAAGGCGAGGACGAGAGCGAGGAGATCGCTCGGACGGAATCTCGAGAGCAGGTGCATCGTCGAGAGCCTCCACCAACGAGCATGCACATTCAGGATCAAACGAGCCGACGCCTCCGGTCCGGGACGGTGTCCGAGGCGGAAGGAGTATACCGTGCGATGGCCGGGCGTCCGGGTCGATGCTCCCTCGAGAATACTGGTAGATCGCCGGTGGCTCGTCTCCACCGCACGGGCGAGGCGAGGAGCGTCCGTCCTTCTCGTGAAGAGGTTGCAAAAAATGAGATCTGCCGTACGGTGGGATGGTGCTCTGGGGCCAGCGCTTCCTCCGGTGTGAGGGAGGTGCTGACAGGGTTCGCTGCAGCGTCCCCTCGCTGCGCATACCATACCCGGCCCCGAGACGTGGCGGGACGTGGTGAAGACGAGTCTCTTTGCGTAAGGACATCCCCGGCGAGCACTCCGAGACAGCAGCGAGGAAGCGGCGACGTTCTCGAGAAGAGCACCCCGACTTGACAGGAAGAGGGGCACTCGTCTACGCTCAGCCTGTCGGTGTGTGGAACGACGGGCAGAGCGCTGGCGTCTGGGGTAGGCTGTCCTGCTCGGGGCAGGCCCCAGGAAACGAGAGGATGCGAGAATGCCGTACGAGTATCTGGACCACGAGGCGGATATCGGCCTGGAGGCCACCGGCGCGCGGCTGGAGGAGGCGTTACGAGATGGGGTGCGTGGTCTTCTCGCGCTCCTCGTGGATCCGGAGACGGTGGAGCCCCGCCAGGAGATTCCGGTCCAGGCGACTGCCAGCGATCCTGGCTCGTTGTTCGTCGCCCTGCTGAACGCTGTCCTGGCTGCCGTCGATCTCCACGGTATGTTTTTTCGCGACTTCGAGTTGACGCACCTCGAGCGTGTAGACGATCACTGGGTGGTCGAGGGGACACTCTGGGGAGAACCGATCGACCTGAATCGCCACGCGGTCGAGATCGAGGTGAAAGCGGCGACCTACGGCGGATTACTGGCCGAACAGACTGAGGCAGGTTGGCGCTTGCGCTGCGTGCTCGATCTCTGACCGGCTGTACCGCGTAACTGGGAGGGAGAACGATGAATCGAGCACTGCACGTGCGAAAAATCCATGAGTATCTTTTCGAAATCCCGCCACACGGCAAGATGCGCGTTCCAGCCAGACTGTATCTCGACGAGCGCTCGCTGCGCGAACTGATGGAGAACCAGAGCAGCGAAGAGTGGAATGCGCTCAAGCAGTTGGAAAACGTGGCGTGCTTGCCGGGAATCGTCAAGGCAGCGATGGCGATGGCGGATGTTCATCCCGGCTACGGCTTCCCGATCGGGGGCGTAGCGGCCTTCGATCCGAAAGAAGGCGGTGTGATCAGCGTCGCCGGGGTGGGATTCGATATCAACTGCGGCGTCCGCTGCTTGCGCACTCACCTCACGCGACGTGATCTGGCGGGGAAAGAGGAGAAGTTGGCCGATACGATGTTCGAAGTGATCCCGGCAGGTCTCGGCAGTACCGGGGAACTGAAGCTCTCGACGAAAGAGATCGACCGTGTGCTCCGGGAAGGGGCGCGGTACGCGGTTCGACTCGGCTACGGGCGCGAGGACGATTTGCAGTACATCGAGGAGCATGGCTGCCTCAGCGATGCGGATCCCTCAGTCGTCAGCCATACGGCCAAGCAGCGGCAGATGGCGCAAGTGGGAACGCTCGGCTCGGGAAACCACTACGTCGAAGTGCAGGTGGTGGACCAGATCTACAACGCGCGCGCAGCGGAAGCGTTCGGGCTGGAGCTGGGGCAAATCGTGGTCATGCTGCACACCGGTAGCCGGGCACTCGGGCACCAGATCGGCACCGATTATCTCCCGTTCTTGGAGAAAGCGACCCGGAAGTATGGGATCGAAGTGCCGGATCGGGAGCTGGTGTGTGCACCGATCGACAGTCCGGAGGGCCAGCAATATTTCCGGGCAGTAATGGCGGGAGCGAACTGTGCGTTCGCCAACCGGCAGGTGCTCGCGCATCTGGTTCGTCAGTCCTTCTGGAAGGCGTTGCGTGTGCCCGATACGGCGATCGAAACGCTCTATGAGGTGGCACACAACACCGTGAAGTGGGAGACCCATGAAGTGGATGGAGAGCGCCGCCGACTGCTCGTCCATCGCAAGGGTTCGACGCGCGCCTTCGGGCCGGGACGTCCGGAGCTTCCGGAGCGGTATCGAGCAGTGGGGCAGCCCGTCTTGGTGGGTGGAACGATGGGTACGGCGAGCTACATTTTGGTGGGAACCGAGCAGGGCATGCGGGAGACGTTCGGAACGGCCCTGCATGGTGCTGGGCGAGCGAAGTCCCGGCGTCAGGCGAAGCGCCAGTATCCGGCTGAGCGGATCGTCGAAGAGCTGCGCAAGCAGGGGATCATCGTCCGAGCCCACGGGAAGGCTTCGATCAGCGAGGAAGCACCCGGAGCCTATAAGGACGTCGAACATGTGGTCGAGGTGATGTGCAATGCCGGTATCGTGGCGCGTGTCGCCCGGTTGCGCCCGATCGTCTGCCTGAAGGGGTGAGACGATGGGGAATGACCGGCGTATGGCCTTCTTGTTCGATCTGGACGGCACACTCGTCGATTCGGTCTACCAGCATGTCGTGGCCTGGCGGGAAGCGCTGGAGGCGATCGGAATCGAACTCTCGATCTGGCGGATTCACCGGCGCATCGGGATGAGCGGTGGGTTGTTTCTCGCTGGTCTCTTGCGCGAAACGGGTCGGGCAGTGACGGCCGAGGAGATCCGGCGCGTGCAGCAGGTGCATGCGGAGACGTATGGTCGCTTGCTGGGTCAGGTTCGTCCCTTGCCAGGGGCACGGGAACTGCTCGACGAACTGACGCGGCTGGGAATTCCCTGGGCGATCGCCACGAGTGGCCGGCTGGAGAGTGCCCGCAAGACCGTCGCTGTCTTGGGGTTGGATGCAGACCGGATCCCGCTCGTGACGCGCGATCATGTGCGGCACGCGAAGCCTGATCCCGATCTCTTCCTCGCGGCAGCCGAGCGTCTCGGCGTGGAGATCGGGGAGTCGGTAGTGGTCGGGGACAGCGTTTGGGACATGCTGGCCGCTCGCCGCGCACGGGCTTTGAGCGTTGGGCTGCTTTCGGGTGGCTACGGAGCGGGCGAACTCTTGGAGGCGGGAGCCTATCGGGTGTACGACGATCCGGCCGATCTCCTGCGACATCTCGACGAGGTGGGGGTGCGGGCAGCCGATTACGAGTGGACGCTGGCCGAGCCGTCCTAAGATCCAGAGCGACTGTCGCAATGACTCTGTTCCGTTGGCACGGGAGGCTCGGGCAGCCGGCTCGGCTGCGGCGGAATCGTCAGCTGGTTCGAAGCGCTGCGCTCGACGGACGCTCCTCCGGAGCGCCGGACGATCCATCAGGTCGCACCTGCCGGATACATGAGTTCGTAGTCGGCTGTGCGGCGAGGGATGCGCAGACTGAGTCGTCCCGGCTCTCCGTCCCAGCGAAACCCGATGGGAACGGACACCGTGCGGAGCTGGCGGGTCGCGGCGACGCGCTCGATTTCGACGTAGATGACCTCCTCGTCATCCGCGAAGGCGCGACAGAGTTCGGCCAGAGCCGGTGGTAGGTCAGCCAGCGGGATCTCCAGCCCAGCGAGCGACCCTCGGTCGGTGACGTCCAGGAGGCCGCGCGCACGAGCGATCTCGGGAGTACTCGCTGGGGCCAGGTGGCGTGGTAGCTCCAGATCGAGTACGAGGACGTCCTCGGCCGGGTCGTAGCAGAGTGGCATCGGTCATCGTCTCCCGGATTCCAAATGCACCAAGGAAGGGTAGCATGGAGAGCGGGGAAGGTCGGGGAGAAACTGGGCCCATGGACTGGTACCGGCGAATCGTCACGCCGTTCCTCTTTCGCCTCGATCCGGAAGATGCCCACCGGCTGGTACTCGGGGCACTCGGCGGGCTGGACCACTGCCCTGGGTCGGAGCGGGTGCTGCGGCGCGTGTTCCGGGTGCCCGATGACGAGCGACTGCAGGTGGAAGCGGGTGGTCTGACGTTTCCGAATCCGATCGGCTTGGCCGCTGGAGTGGACAAGAATGCGGAAGCGGTGGCGGTCTGGTTCGGCCTCGGCTTCGGCTCGGTCGAAGTCGGGACGGTTACTCCTTGCCCACAGGAGGGGAACCCCCGTCCGCGACTTTGGCGTTTCCCGAAGGACGAGGCTCTCGTCAACGCGCTGGGTTTTCCCAGCGACGGCGCCGCAGCAGTGCGGGCGCGACTCGTCGGCCGCTGGTTTCCCGGGCCGGTCGGCATCAATCTCGGCAAGAATGCGTGGACCCCGTTGGAGCAGGCGGTCGAGGATTACTGCTCGACGCTGGTGGCGCTGTGGGATGTTGCCGATTATGTCGCCGTGAACGTGAGTTCGCCCAACACGCCGGGGCTGCGGGAATTGCAGCGGGGTGAGCGGCTCGAGCAGGTGTTGGCTGCGGTTCAGGAAACGAACCGAGCACTGGCGGCTGTTCGCCGTGCCCGACCGCGTCCACTCTTCGTCAAGGTCTCACTAGACCTCGACGCGGGGGCACTGGCTGACGCCATCGAGATCGCAGTGGCAGTGGGAGCAGGCGGCCTGATACTCGGTAACACGAGCACCGATCCCTCGCTCCGACCACCAGGCGCAGAGGGTTTGCCGGGTGGGGTGAGTGGGCGTCCGCTCCGCAAGAGAGCGGTCGAGCTCCTGAGCGACGCTGCGGATCGCACCGGGGGGCGTCTCGCTCTGATCAGCGTGGGTGGCGTGCTGGAGGCGGACGACGTGATCCAGCGCCTGCGCCTGGGTGCCGATCTGGTGCAGGTGTATACCGGTCTCGTGTTTCGAGGCCCGGCTCTGCCGGCCGGGCTGTTGCGAGCCCTCCTCGAGTATCTCGAAGAACAGGGGCTGCCGTCGGTCCGGACGCTGCGCGGACGTTGAGCGCGTTTCCGTCAGCGCGCGAGCTGTGCTGGCGCGGGACTGACGTGTTCGAGGGGGCGACCGCGCGTCTCTTCGCCGAGGAGGAGCACGTTGGCCGCGATGACCGCGAAGACGGCCATGAAGAGCGCGAAGACCGTCGGCTGCGAGAAGCCGCCGCTGGTGAGCAGCCAGGGGGTGAGATAGGGGGCGATGATCCCAGCGATGCGACCGAAACTCGCCGCAGCACCCGAGCCGAAGCCCCGTAGGGTCGTGGGATAGAGTTCCGGCGTGTAGGTATAGACGACCCCCCAGGCGCCGAGATTGAAGAAAGAAAGCGCACAGCCCCAAAGCACCAGAATCGGGGCTGTCCCGGCGTTTCCGAGCAGCCAGGCCGAAAGCGCCGAGCCGAGCAGGTAGATCACCAGTGTCGGTTTGCGGCCCCAGCGATCGACCAAGTAGGCGGCCGAGAAGTAGCCAGGGGTCTGGGCGAGTGTCGTGATGAAGACATAGGTGAAGCTGCGGGCCACCGTGAGGCCGCGTTCGACCAGCAACGAGGGAAGCCACGTGAAGACGCCGTAGTAGGCGAAGACGATGCCGAACCACAGGAGCCAGAGCATCACCGTGCGCCGGACGAGTTGCCGACTCCAGAGTGCGCGAAATTGCTGCACAAAAGACGGGTGCGGGGGAGTAGGTGTCGTGGCCACTTCCGCAGGCGGCATACCAGCGGCGTGCTCGAAGCGACGTAAAATGGCGATCGCCTCGGTGTGCCGACCAGCGATATCGAGATAGCGGGGAGACTCGGGGAGGTGACGGCGCAGATACGCAGCGGTCAGCGCTGGCAGCGCGCCGACGAGGAAGGCAACACGCCAACCCCAGTCAGGCAGCTGCGGGACGATGAGGAGGCCGATGACCGCAGCCAGGATCCATCCATACGCCCAAAAGCTTTCCAAAATGACCAGCATACGACCACGATGGCGAGCCGGAGCGAACTCGCTGACGAGTGCTGCGGCGACCGGTAGTTCACCGCCGAGCCCGATACCGGTGAGGAAACGGAAGGCGAGGAGGGACGAGAGATCCCAAGCCAGCGCGCTGAAAGCCGTGCCGAGGCTATAGAGGAGCAAATTGGCCAAAAACAGCGTGCGGCGGCCATAGCGGTCGGCGAGCCGGCCGGCCAGAAGTGCGCCGAGGAACATGCCGAGAAATCCAGCACTGGCGACGAGTCCGAGTTCGGGACGGGTCAGATTCCAGTCGCGTCCGAGGCTGACCAGGACGAAAGCGACGAGGCCGACATCCATGGCGTCGAACATCCAACCGATCCCAGCGAGCAGGACGATGCGCCAGTGCTCGCGCGTGAGCGGGAGTTCGTCCAGGCGTTGACTGAGCGAGAGCATGGTTGACCCTCCGATCTGCCGCCCTCTCGTTTGGTTCGCAAGCGTACTGCGAACGCAAACAACAGTGCGGCCGTCGTTCGAAGTTCACGAACGAGGCTGTTCGGGAAGATGCTCAGGCGGGTCGATATGGAGAGCCACGAGAAGAGCCGCGCGAACGAGAGACCGATGCACTCTTCGCCGAGGGATGCGGTATGATCGATCCAGGTTCTCGGCCGATCAGGGGACGGCGGCAGTGGAGACGAGGCTGCCGATGCTGGAGCAGCTGGCTCGCGAGGCGGGTGGTGACTGGCCGCTCGTCGCGCGGCTGGCGCACGTGATGGCTCTGGCGGTGCGGGCACAGCTGGCACTGGAGGTCGGGGCTGGCCCTGGGATCGTGACCGTGTGGTTGGCCGATGCGATGGAGCGGACCGGCGGTCGTTTGGTCGTGCTGGAACACGATCCGACAGTCGTCGAGTCCGTCACTGGACGCCTGGAGGACTTGGGGCTGATGGAGCGCGTGCAACTACTGCAGGGGGATGCGCACCGGACGATCCGCGCGGTGGCTGGCCCATTCGATCTGGTGCGGCTGGCGGCCGACCGGAGCGGCTATCTCGACTACTACCGGGCGGTGCGGGACCGGCTGCGGCCGGGTGGAGTCATCCTGGCGGAGGGGTTGGCCAAGGAGGCAGCACGCCCGTTTCGGGAAGCGGTACGGGTCGAGACCGACTTGCGGACGGTGGAGTTGCCCTTGCGTGGGCAGAGTCTGATCGGGATCTGGTGGCCGAGTCGAGTGCGTGAATGAAAGGAGGACGGAGCGATGCCGATCTACGTCATGTTGAGCAGCCTGACCGACGACGGGATGGAGACGCTGCACGAGCATCCCGAGCGGATCAAGGAAGTCAATGCGGAGATCGAGCGTCTCGGGGTGAAGGTCTTGCACCAGTGGGCTGTCCTGGGGCCGTACGATTTCGTGAACATCGTCGAGGCGCCGGACAACGAGACGATCGCGCGCGTCTCGGTGGAGCTCGGAGCGCGTGGGACGGTCAAGCTGATGACGATGCCCGCTATCCCGATCGACGACTTCATCGCCCGGCTGAAGGAGGGACGAGAAGAAAGCGAGGACTGATCCTCGGCCGTCCCAGCGCTCGTGCTTCGCTCAGTCCCAAGTGGCAGGGGCGCGGTCGTATGTTCTTGCAGATTTCGGAAGCTGTTCGCTGCCCACGAGAAGCACGAGTGAATCCGGTGCGTGAGTTCGGTGCAGTGGTCATTGCCTCGCTCGGTGTCGCGAAGGCGGGAGACAACAGTATGTCGACAGCCTGCAGCCAGCGTGGGGAACGCGACTGGTGCTCTACCGTCTGGGCGCTGATCCGCGCATATGTCGACCGGCACTGCGTGCGTTCCCCTGTCTGCGCGATACTGTTGTGGCACTCGCGGTGCGTATGCACTGTGGCGCGGCTGGCTGGGCGCCCCCTATCCCGAGAGGGGTTGTTTCGCCGTTTCGCATTGTAGCTCGTGGGTGTTGCGCTGTCACGCGTTTTGCGGTGTCGTTAGTGCAGGATCTGGGTCGCAAGGACGCGTAGGTACGCGGATAACGGGGAGCTCGTGGTGCTTGAGGTGGTGTCGTTCCTGTTGTTGGTATTGCTGTGTGGCGTGGTGTGCCTCGTCGTCTACGTGCGGCGGGCGGTTGCGACACTGGAGTACATCGCCTGGGTGGTGGCGGGTCTGGAGGTGGTGGAGCCGCTTGAGCAGGCTGGAGCTGGTGCGGACGCTCCGTCGGCTGGTCAGGTGCTGGAGTTGCGGCGGGACTGACGCCGGTGGTGGGGGCGAGCGAAGCGCCCCCGCCCAGGGGCCCCAGCGGCCAGTAGGCGGCCGTAGGGGACCGCCACTGGTGATGCGCGCGCGTCTCGAAGCGCACGCCCGCGCGGGAGCGCAGTGACCGCGCGGAAGTGCGCGAGAGGGCCGGGCCGATGCCGCGCAGCGCGCGTAGGCGCGCGAGCAGGCCGGCCCGGCTAGCGCGCCTGGTGTGCCGTGGGGTGGCGCCACTGGAGCGGCGGACGTCAAAGCGAACCCCCAGCACGCGCGCGCTGCACTTTACGGCTGCGCGTGGCGAGCGAGCGCAGCGAGCGAGCGACGCGCACCGCGGAGGGTGGTGGGTGGGGGGCTTGCGCTGCCCGGCCCTGGTGGGGGTGCTCGAGCAGTGCTGGCGCCCGGCATGGTGCGGAGCTGGGTGGAGCGATGACTAGGCGCCAGCAGGGCCGGGCGGCGCAGTGGGGAGGGGTTCGGGGTAGCCTGTGTGCGGAGCACACCAGCGCGCGCGGGCGGGGGCACGTCGGGGCCGCTGGGGAGGGCGGGGGCCGAGCGCGCGGCACGGCTGGCGCGGATGACGTCAGTCTGGGAGGCGGAGCCCGCTGGTGCGCGAGCGCAGCGCGCGTCTGCGCGCGAGCACGCTGCACCAGCGTGGCGGAGCGAGGAAGCGCGCCGCGCGCACGGGTGGGGGGCGGCCCGCGAGGCCCGCGCGACAGCGCGTGGGCGCGAGCAGCGCAGCGAGCGGAGCGAGCGAGCACGCCGCGCCCACGGGGTGAGCGGGCCGCCGGGGCAAGCGGCGCACGACAGCGGGGGAGGGGGGAGCGCGCGGGCGCGACCGTACTAGATGTTGTGGTTGGGGATGGCTGTTACCACCAGTGTTGGTAGTGGGAACACTGGTGTTCCCGCGCGCGTGGGGGGAGGGGGCGAGCGGACGCTTGCGGGAGCGAAGCCCCCTCCCCCCTGTGTTGGTCATCCGGGCTGGTCGCCGGCCGCGCGCGAGGTGGGTTGGTGGGACTGGTAGCGGTAGGGTTGGCCGGTCGTGAGCACTCCGGCGACGATGCGGATCAAGTGCCGTTTGGCGGCGTGGAGGGCTCGTTTTCCGTCCGCTCGGGCGCGGACTCTGCGGTAGGTTTCGCCGATACGGTCGAAGTGGTGGGGCTGGGCGGCGACGCGGAGTGCGTACATGTGGAGGTGGGTGGTGAGCAACGCGGCGTGTCGGTGGCGGCGGGGTCGGCCCGCGGTCGCTCCGGATGTGGGTGTGTGGCGTGGGGCGACTCCAGCATAGGAGACGACGGCGTCGCGGTTCCGGAAGCGTGTGATGTCACCCAGGGTGGCGTACAAGAGTGCGGCCAAGGGCGGGGTGACGCCTGGGATAGAGGTGAGGAGTGTGAGGATGTCCGGGGGGACGGCGGCGATGGTTCGCCGTTCGTATTCAGTGATGAGCGCCGAGAGGTGCTCCTCGAGTGGGATTGGTTCGGCGTCGGGTACTCGGTTGCGGGTACGGATGGCTGCGCGCAACTGGATCAGGTATCGCCAGGTATGGGCCAGCTTGCGGGTTATGAGGATGGGGCGGAGTTCGGTGTAGGGGGTGAGGTGCGGGTTGGGGCCGGGCAGGTGGGCTGCGAGCTCGGCGAGTCGGCGGAGGTACCGCGCGTCGAGCCGGTCGGTTTTGCGGCTACTGCGGAGCAGGTGGCGCACTGCTCGCTCGTCGGTGTGGTGGGCGATGAGGACGGTGTGTCCGGCTTGGTAGGCGTGCTCGGCGATGCGGCGTCCGTAGGCTCCGGTGAGCTCGAGCACGACGGTGGTGGGCGGAGTGGTGGTCAGGAGCTCGAGCGTCTGATCGGTGGTGAGGGCGGTCACGGTGTCGTCGGTGGCGACGTGACAACGTCGTGCGCCGACGTCGATACCGATGATCGTCATTGGTCGTCCTCCTCTGTGGGCCCTAGTAGTTCGGTGGCGTGATTGCCGAGTGCCGCTCGGGTGCGGGTGAGCATGCCTGAGGCGCGGAGCACTGCCCGTCTCTCGGCGTATCGGGCGAGGCGCCTGATGTTTTGTGCGAGGAGCCGATCGTTTCTGACATAGCGGACGGCTCGAGCGAGCTCTCTGAGGCCTTTGTGGTCTTCGGCGTGGAGGAGCCGCTTGACTGTCTGCTCGAGCTCGTGATCGGTGAGGGGCTGGAGGCGTGACCACCAGCCGTGGCGACGGGCGTTTTGGTTGCCTGGTGGTGCTCCTGGTTGGCGTGGTGGTGGCGGTGGTTCCCACTCGGCGGCGAGCCCTTCGAGCACCGCGATGAGGTAGGCGGCCTTGCGCCTGATGTGGTGGCGTTGCTTGATGATGGCGCGGGCCTGGTAGATGAGGTTTGGGGCGTGTTCTGCTGGGATACCGTGTTTGACCAGGATGTTCACCGCGCGGGTGATGGTGGCTGAGGGATTGTCGTCAGCGAGCTCGGGGGCAAGGTCGGTCAGTATGGGCCCCACGCGCTCGATCAGCTCCAGTCTGCTGGGTGCCGCTGTGGTTCCGCTTTTCATGGCCGCTCCTTTCCTGTACGCTCAGACGGTATGCGCTGAGTCACGGACTGCAGGGCTGGACCGGCCAGAGCATGCGTTCGCTTGCCGGGGATCGGTCGTGTGCGCCGCGAGGGGGGCGTCACTCGCTATCCGGCTGGTTGGGAACGAGCACGACCGTATTGCGGTACGTGTCCACGTACTTGTGATACTGGACGCGGAAATCGGATGTCCCCTTGATCGTCAGGTCGCGGACGATGACTTGACCATCGATCGCGGTTCCGTAGGGATTGCCGTGCATGGTGACTTGCGAGCAGGGCGCGTAGAAGAGTCCACGGACGTAGAACTCGCCGTTACCCTGGCTGTCGAAGAGCGAGCAGTTGGCGATCCAGACGGCCATACCCGCGAGGCCACCGGGATACGGAGTCGACTGCGGTGCCTCGAGGTGCAGTTCACCGTTTTTCGGATCGATGAGGTTGCCTGTGCCGGTCACGTAGAGGAGAACACCGTGTGTTTCGAGCCGGGTGTTGGTATTGCCGAGCTGGAGCGTCGTGTTGTCGAGGTACACGACCGGGACCACGCTTGGGTCGGCGGTGAACTTGACGATGCGTGCCTGGTTGCACGATCCACCTCCGCTCGCACGGGGGAGGTCGCGGGGAAGCTGCAGTCCACGATAGAGGCCAGGGCCGAGGGTGACGGTTTCCGCGCAGGGTGGGAGCGGCCGACACTCGAGAGGTCCTGTGTAACCGGTGCAATCGGGTCGCCACTCGTAGCGGAGCGCGCTGAGCGGTGGCGCTGACACGAGGTCGGC
>DAOTYK010000146.1:0-1597 GCA_034434855.1 Thermomicrobium sp. | reverse complement strand
GCACGCACGTCGTCCGGAATGACGTAGGAACGACCAGCGAGGAGAGCAGCTGCCTGCGCGCTGCGGGCGAGCGCGAGTGTCGCGCGCGGACTCGCACCGAGCTGGACGTCCTCGCGCTGTCGTGTCCTCCGCACGAGCGCAACGAGATAGTCGAGAACGGCTTGGCCGAGGAAGATACGCTGTGTTTCGACGATGGCGGCAGCGAGTTCCTCTGGATCGGTGACCGGTTCGAGTTCGACCAGTGGATCGCCGATCAGGAAGCGGCGGACCATCGCCGCCTCGTCGTCTGCTGTCGGGTAGCCGAGACTGAGGCGCATCATGAAGCGATCGAGCTGGGCTTCCGGGAGGGGGAAAGTCCCTTCGAGCTCGATCGGGTTCTGCGTGGCCACCACCAGGAAAGGAGTGGGAAGGTGGTAGGTTTCGCGTTCGACCGTCACCTGTCGCTCCTCCATCGCTTCGAGGAGTGCGGCTTGCGTGCGCGGTGTTCCCCGATTGATCTCGTCGGCGAGGACGACGTTGGCGAAGACGGGTCCCGGATGGAACACGAAGCTGCCTCGGCCGGGTTCGTAGACGAGCGAACCGGTGACATCAGCTGGCAAGAGATCAGGCGTGAATTGGATGCGGCGAAAGCTTCCACCGATCACGCGGCAGAAGGTCCGCGCGAGCTTGGTCTTGCCGATCCCGGGGACGTCCTCGAGAAGGACATGACCCCCGGCCAGGACTGCTGTCAGCAGCAGTTCGATCACGTCGCGCTTCCCGACGATCACACGCTCGATCGCATCGCTGATACGCAGTAGCAGCGAGTGCAGGACTCGTACTCGTTCGGTGGGGAGCGGCTCAAACGGCGGTCTCATCGGGCTGGTCACGCTCGGCCTCCTCTTCGAGCAGTCGAGCAGCTTCCGCACGCACGCTGGGTGACGGGTCGCGTGCGCGAGCGTCGCGCAGGATCGGAGCGGCGCGCACGGGATCGATGGTAGCCAGCGCGCGTAGAGCGGCGCGTCGGACAGGAACAGCCCCCGCGCGGGCTGCTTCGACGAGTGCGGGCAACGCTCGGGGATCGCCGATGGACCCGAGCGCGTTGACTGCAGCGACCAGGACGTCGATCTCGCGCGGACGCCTGTGGAGTACCTCGATCAGCGCGGGTACCGCCAGGTGTGTCCGCCGCTGGCTCAAAACCCAGGCGCACATTTCGGCAATATCCGGGCGTGGATGCTGGAGTCCTTCGATCAGGGCCATGTCGTAGGACGAGTCCTCAGGCTGATTCGGCGTCGCCATCGCGTCGATCCTACACCGTCATGCGCTGCGTCCGCTCGTGGGGTCCAGCTGCTGGAACGGTGCCGACGAGGCGCGCGATCGCGCGGAGCCAGCTTCCTCGTTGAGCCACGTCCAGGGTGCCGCGGAACCGGTAGTCGTGAGCGGCAATGAAGGCCGTCACATCGTCGAGCAGGGCGGTGAGTTCCTCGTACCAGGGCACTGCATGGTCGCTCGCGGCAGCGTGGCCCAAGCAGACTTCGAGCGAGCAATCGGCCAGTGGTGGTTGCCAGAACGCTCGCAGCCAGCTCCAGCGCCGGTCATGCCCGGGTGGTTCGGCCAGGCA
>DAOTYK010000145.1:0-1649 GCA_034434855.1 Thermomicrobium sp. | reverse complement strand
CCCCACGGTCCGGGACCATTTCCGGTCGTCATTCTCTGTCACGGGTACATCCCGCCGGACCAGTACTGGACCGGTGCCGACACCATCCAAGCGGCCGATGCGCTGGCTCGTCGCGGCTACCTTTGCCTCGCTCCCGACTTTCGCGGTTGGGGTGGTTCCGATGCCGGCCCCAACTATTTCCGGACCGGCATCGTCATCGATACCTTGGAGCTGATCAGCTCTCTCTCTTCTCTCCCTGAAGCTGATCCGTCGCGCGTCGGTCTCTGGGGACACAGCATGGGCGGCGGGCTCGTCGCCAAGGCGATTTGCATCGACGACCGGATCCGCGCCGCTGTCCTGTACGCGCCGGTGAGCGGATGGGATCTCGATAATTTCAGCAAGTGGGGGATCGGGCTGCGCCCCGACGATCCGCTGGGGCCGCTTTACGCGCAAGCGGCACAGGACGAAACTTTTTTGCGATCGACCTCGCCGCTCTTTCACTTTCACTTCGTCAACTGCCCCGTCCAGATCCACGTCGGTACTGCCGATACCGTGACACCCCCCGAATGGTCGCGCGCCATTCGCGACAGCTTGCTCCTCGCCGGTAAACGAGTGGAGTACTTCGAGTATCCCGGCGAAGGACACGCCTTCTCTCCTCCCGCGTGGCGACAGTTCATCGAGCGCATCGTTCTCTTCTACGATCGCACCTTCCGCGCGCTCTGAGCACGCCCTCCGGTATACTCGCCTTCGTCAGCAGGGAGTCGGACGATGCATCTGAGCGAGACGTATCGTCGTATAGTCCAATGCGGCGGGGTCGTTCGCCGGGCGAACGAAACCGCTGAGCTGGAAGCCTGCAGCGACGAAGCGCTCGTCCGGCGCGTTGCCGACGGCGATACCCGCGCCTTCGAGCTGCTCTACGATCGGTACGCTCGGCCGGTCTTTTCGCTCGCCTGCCGCATGCTGGGCGATCCCAGCGAGGCTGAGGAGCTGCTGCAGGAGACCTTCTTGCGGTTTTGGCAGCAGGCATCACGGTTCGAGGCACGACGCGGCTCGTTCGGAAGCTGGCTCATGAGTATCGCCCACAACCTCGCCATCGACGCCCTCCGCTCTCGCCGGCGCCGCCCACAACGGGCGGATTTCGTGGACCTGACCACGCTCCCCCTGCACGAGGTCGACCTGGCGGCGTCGGCCCATGAAGCCGCAGAAGCCAGCGAGCTCCGCGACCGGGTGCGCCGAGCGATGGCGCAACTTCCCGAACCCCAGCGCCTGGCGATCGAACTCGCCTATTACGCTGGCCTCACCCACAGCGAAATCGCGGCGGTCTTGGGTGAACCGATCGGCACCGTTAAGACGCGCTTACGGCTGGGAATGCAGAAGTTACAGCAGCTCCTGCGCGAGCAGCCAGCGGAGCGTGCACCATGAGCGAGCCAGCACCACAGGTCGCGAACTGTCCGGACGATCTCCTTCCCGGCTACGCGCTCGGCGTCCTCGATGCTGCAGAATTGGAGTTGGTCGAGCAGCATCTCGCTCGCTGCGCGCGCTGTCGCGCCCTCACCGCCGAACTCCGTGCGACGGCACAGCTGCTCGCCTTCGCTCCCGCCCCTCAACCGGTCCCCGCTCGGGCGCGCCGTCGGCTCCGCGCCGAGCTTCGCCTCCGGCAGCCTGCCCCG
>DAOTYK010000144.1:0-4882 GCA_034434855.1 Thermomicrobium sp. | reverse complement strand
GATCGAGCCGATTGCAGGGAGCTGATACCATTCAGGGACGCGACCTGCTCGGCGTACGTCCCGCGAAGGGAGCGGGGGAAGAAAGCAGTTGCGGGTGCTGTCGGAGCAGCGCGTCCCATGTTGACGTTGCGGCATGCACGCGTTAGGCTTATCGTCTGTGGGTGAACCACCCACGCGTTGTCGAGCGTGTACCCACGGGAAGGAACGGGCGTGTACGCGGTCGTCCGGACAGGAAGCAAGCAGTACCGAGTGCGCGTCGGCGACATCATCGAGGTCGAGAAACTGCCAGTCGAGCCCGGCCAGGAGGTCACGCTGGAGGATGTCCTGCTGGTCGAGCGCGACGGGACGGTGACGGTCGGTCAGCCGGTCGTCCCGGGAGCGCGGGTCGTGGCCCGGGTGCTCGATCAGGTCAAAGGGCCGAAGCTGATCGTCTTCAAGATGAAGCCGAAGACGCGCTATCGCCGCAAGACTGGCCACCGGCAGCGCTATACGCGCTTGCAGGTGGAAGCCATCGAAGTCGGAGCAGCGTCCTGAGCGACAGAGCGAGGAGGTCGGGCTGTGGCGCACAAGAAGGGTGGCGGGTCGACTCGGAACGGACGTGATAGCCGAGCCAAGCGGCTGGGTGTCAAGCGGTACGATGGGCAGTTCGTGCCGGCGGGTAGCGTGCTCGTCCGCCAGCGCGGAACGGTCTTCCGCCCGGGGCGCAATGTGGGAATGGGGCGGGACTACACGCTGTTCGCCCTGATCGACGGATACGTGAAGTTCGAGCCGATTTCGCGCGACAAGCGGCGGGTCAGCGTCTATCCGGAGCCGGTCGGGCGGACACTGCCTGCTCCAGCGGGGAGCGCGACAGCATGAAGAAGGGGATCCATCCGCAGTACTATCCGCAGGCGACGGTCATCTGCACCTGTGGCAATACGTGGACGACTGGCTCGACCAAGCCGGTGCTCCGCATCGAGCTCTGCCCGAAGTGCCATCCGTTCTTTACGGGAGAGCAGCGGATCGTCGACACGGCCGGTCAGGTCGAGCGATTCATGCGACGACTGGAGAAGGTACAGGTTCAGCCGCGCAAGAAGAAGGAAGAGCGGCGACGCAAGCGGCTCGAGCGACGCGCGCTCCTGGTCGAGGAAGAGGCTGCCGAGACAGCCAGCGAGGAATCGGTCAGCGAGGCCTGAGCTGAGAGCGCTGCAGGTGTCTGCTATACTTCTGGTGCGAGTCGACCGATCTCATCGGAGACGGGAGCGACTCGACACCGCGCGCGGGGGCGCGCGTGGACAGGGAGGCAAGCGATGACGGGATACAAGGCACTGACGCCGCGCCCCGATGAGCAGTTCGATCTTTGGCAGCTGGAGGCGATGGGGTTTACGCCCGATCAGATCGCCCGGCTGCAGGAGCTGCGGGACATGTACCCCTACATCGAGTACATGGATTCCCGAAAGCAGTGGAACCGGTTGCGCTTCGTCAAGTGGCTCTACTCGCGGGGTGCTATCCCCCGTTGAGGGAAGAGGGATCGTTCGGAGCGGGGCGTGCTGCGCCCCGCTTTGTGTTTCCTCCTCGTCGGCTGTGTACACTTGCGGGGCAACCAACGGCGGTTGGCGAGCGCCCGCGATGGCGCGAACGAGTAGGGTGGAGGAGCGGCATCGATGACGTACGTGATCGCAGAGCCGTGCATCGGCGTGAAGGATGCCTCTTGCGTCGAGGTTTGCCCGGTCGATTGCATCAAGTCGGACCCGGAAGCAGAGCAGTACTTCATCAATCCTGACGAGTGCATCGATTGCGGGGTGTGCGCCGAGGTGTGCCCGGTCGAGGCCATCTATTTCGAGGATGATCTGCCGGAGCAGTGGCGACATTACCTCCAGAAGAACCGCGAGTATTTCCAGAAGCAGCGCGTCTGAGCTGGACGGGCAGGCTACCGATCACGAAGGAGCGGGCGGGGAACTCTCCCCGCCCGCTCCGTCAGGATGCGCGACGCGCACTCACTGGGCGATGCCGGGCATCGCCAAGCTCGCGGGGTCGGCAGCCGGCTGCTCCCGCAGCGACCGCGCGACTTCCAAGGCGGCTTCGTGGGCAGCTTGGAGCGTCGCCTGCACGTCGCTCTCGCTGTGTGCGGTCGAGATGAACCACCGCTCCAGGTGATAGGGGTGGAAGTAGACGCCGCGCCGGAGCATCGCCCGGTTGAAGCGATCGTAGATGTCGATACTGGTGTATGCGTGCGCCTCGCGATAGTTGCGGATCCGATCGAGCGCGGGAGCGTCCGGCTTGGCGAAGAAGATGTGCCAGACCGGTCCGATCCCCTGCACGATACAGCGCAGCCCGGCTGCTTCACAGGCCTCGCGCAATCCCTCGCGAACGCGCTCACCGAACCCGTCGAGGACAGTCCAGAGTTCGTCGCGGCGCGTCTTCATCTCGGTCAGCACGGCGCGTGCGGCAGCGAGCGCGACGACGTTCGCGGTGTAGGTACCACCGTGCATGACTTGATTGGTCGCCTCGAGTTGCATGACCTCTCGAGAGCCGCCGAACGCGGCGATCGGGAAACCAGCGCCGAGCGCCTTGGCGTACGTCGCGATATCGGGGATCACGCCGAGACGCTCTTGCGCTCCGCCGGGAGCGAGCCGGAAACCGGTGATCACTTCGTCGAAGATGAGCAGCGCGCCATAGGCGCGGGTGATCTCGCGCAAGAACTCGAGGTAGCCGGGCTCCGGCAGGATCACACCCGAGTTGCACTGCACCGGCTCGACGAGAACGGCAGCGATCTCGTTGCCATGTTCGGCGAAGAGCCGTTCGAGGCTCTCGCGGTCGTTGTACTGGGCGATCAGCAGCGCTTCCCCATAGACTTCTGGGATCCCGCGCGAACCGGGAATCGGCCGCGGGCTGTACGGCCGCAGCTGAGGACGCCAGACGTCGGGATGGCTGGACCACAAGTGCGTATCGGCCCACCCGTGATAAGCGCCCTCCATCTGGACGATCTTGGAACGTCCGGTATAGGCCCGCGCCAAGCGCGCCGCCGCCATCGTTGCCTCGGTACCGGAGTTGGCGAACCGCAGGAGCTCGACTCCTGGAACCAGTTCCGTGAACAGCTCGCCGACTTCGGCATCGAGTTCGTACGGAAACGTGGAGATCGTTCCGTAACGCTCGATCGCCTCGATCACCGCCCGGATGACGCGCTTCGGCTTATGACCGAAGATCAGGGGACCATAGCCGAGGCTGTAGTCGATGTACTCGTGGCCATCGATGTCCCAGAAGTGGGAGCCTTCACCGTGATCGAAGCAGAGTTCCAACCCCTTCTTCAACCGTGCGTAGGAACTCTCGCCACCGGCGATCGTTCGACTGATCCGCTCGAAAAGCTGCCGACTCTGGGCGAAATAGGCATCACCCAGCAAACGATCGGTACTCATACAACTCCTCCAAGATCGAACCGACGGCTGCGCAGTCACGGGGGCAGCCACGCCCGGGCGTATCCAGCCTGACGGTGGGTGGGGATCGCGGGGCACCGTCATGAGGTGGACCGCACACGGCCAGTGTAAGCGAGGCCCCCGGGGGCTTGTCAAGGGGGCCGATGGGGGCAGTTTTCTGCTCCTCCCCCCGCCGATCCGGCGCACCTCAGCTGTCGCTCACTTCCTCCAGGATTTGCGGGTGGCCGAAGAGATACCCTTGCAGGAAGTCGACTCCCAGCTCGACCGCCACGGATGCGTCAGCCTCGTCCTCGAGCCCCTCGGCGATCGTCCGTGCCCCGATCTGCCGACAGAGTTCGGCGAGTTTGGCAACGATCGCGCGCTTCGCAACGTCAGCGGCGAGGCCCGCTGTCAATTGACGATCGATCTTGACGAAGTCCGGTTGGAGTGCGCTCAGCCATACCAAGCCTGAATGAGCGGAGCCGATATCATCGAGGGCCACCCGGAAACCGCGCTGGCGATAGGCAGCGAGAACATCAGCTGCGTGGCGCAGATTGGTCAGAGATTCGCTCTCGATCACCTCGAAGACGACCTTCCCCGGATCGATCCTGAGCCGTTCCGCCGCGGCCCATGTGGTCTGGAGGCACGTGGTTGGATCGTAGATGGCGCTCGGTGTGAAGTTGATGAAAAGCAAGCCATCGAGTTCGTGCTTCTTGGCCTGCTCGAGCGCGAGAATTCTCGCCCGAACATCGAGAGCCGTGATGCGATCGAGTGCGCGGGCGGCTCGGAGAAGCACTGCAGCGCTCAGGATCGTTCCATCCGGTCGACGGGCACGCAAGAGGGCCTCGTAACCAGCGATTCGGCGATCCGAGGCGTTGACGATCGGTTGAAAGGCGCACGTCAGTTGTCCATTGGCGAGTAGCTCCTCGAACCAGATGCTTTCCAGCGCAGCGGCCAGGCGACGCAAAGGTTTGATCGAGGGAATCTCAGTCGCGAGCGGGCTCGCTGCGGTTCCGACCAAGGCTTGCGTGCTGTCGAGTTCTTCCTCTGTCAGGCGCTCGAGGGCCGCCTGGAGGAACTCCTGGAGCCCCGGTTGCGCGGCGAGATGGACTGTCAGCCAGCTCCGGCCTTCTCCCCATGTCGTCTCCAGAGAGAGCTCTTGCGCGATCCCGGCGAGCTTGACTGCGGTGTGCATCATGGGCGGCCAGAGCAGGAGGCGGTCTCCGGAAAAGGCTCTTCCGGAGTGCGTCGCGCGCGCCTGACACGGGCAGACATCACGAGGTCGCTCTCCCTGCATTCGTCTTCCTCCAAGTCCTGCCAGCTTCCTGCCGTTCTCACCACTGAAGTCATCGACAGGGCACAGAGAGTGCTGAAGGGCTGGAGAGAGCCCGATCTCCTCCTCTTCGCGATGGCTCGCTCGCGTCGGCGACATCGCCGTGCCATCGGCGAGCCTGAGAGTGTTCCATCTACCCGACGCAGAGCGACACGAC
>DAOTYK010000143.1:0-1802 GCA_034434855.1 Thermomicrobium sp. | reverse complement strand
AATCGTTTCCGCTACAGTCGCTGGGACGGGACCCAGGAGATCGCTGCCTTCACGGCCGAGGAGTTGCTCGAAGCGATGGCTGACGACCTCCTGGCCGAAGGGGACGTCAACCGAGCGCTACAACGGCTCTTCCGCTGGGGAATGGATCGCCCCGATGCCCGGATGCCTGGATTCCGCGAACTCCTGGAACGGATTCGCCAGCAGCGCCAGCAGTTGCTCCAGCGCTACGACCTCGGCTCGGTTCTCGACGACCTCAACCAGCGCTTGGACGAGGTGATCCAAACGGAGCGGGCCGGGATCGAGCGACGCGTCCAAGAAGGACGTGAGCGGCTCGCTCGTGCGCAGGAGCGGGCTGCGCCGGTGTCCGAGGGAGGAGAGAGAGGCGGGACGCAGTCAGAGGAGGGGGAAGGCGAGGTCGCGCCGACCGATCCGTCGCTGCAGCGCTTGCTGGAGCGGATGGCGCAACAGAAGCTGGCCTTCCTGGATCAGCTGCCGGCTGATCCGGCAGGGCGCATCCGCGCGCTCAGCGACTACGAGTTCATGGATCCAGAAGCGCGAAGGAAGTTCCAGGAGCTGCTCGCCTCGTTGCAACGACAGGTTCTCGAGCAGACATTCCAAGGTCTGCAGCAAGCGATTCAGAATCTGACCCCCGAGGCGCTCCGAGAACTCCGGCAGATGCTGCGCGATCTCAATGAGCTGTTGCGCGAGCACGCTCAGGGTGGTCAGCCCGATCTGGACCGCTTCAAGCACCGCTGGGGACACTACTTCGGGCGCGATTTCGCCAGTGTCGAGGAACTCCTCGATCATCTGGCCCGCCAGATGGCAGCAGTGCAGAGCCTGCTCGATTCCCTGCCGCCGGAGATGCGACGGCAACTCGAGGAAGCGCTCGAAGCGGCGCTGCGCGATCCCGAACTGCAGCAGGAACTCCGCCAGCTCGGCCGGATGCTCGGACAACTCATGCCCGAGAATCCCTATCGGCAGGTGCAGTCGTTCAGCGGGAGCGAGGAACTGACCTTGAGCCAAGCGTTGCGGCTCATGGAGCAACTGCGCGAGATGCAGGACTTCGAGGAGCAGCTCGAGAGTGTCCGGGATTGGCGCGATCTCGGACGAGTCGATCTCGATCGGCTGCGCGAACTGTACGGTGATGAGTTGGCCGCGCAGCTCGATGCGCTCCGTCAGATTACACGCCTGCTCGAGGAGGCGGGGTATATCCAGCGGACACGTCGAGGCTACGAGCTGACGCCACGTGCGATCCGGCGGATCGGGCAAAAGGCTCTACGCGAGATTTTTCAACATCTCAAGCGAAATCGCCTCGGCCAGCACCCGATCGAGCGGAGCGGTCGCGGCAGTGAGCCGCTCGAGGAAACCAAGGCCTACGAGTTCGGCGATCCGTTCCTCTTGCATCTGCCGCGGACGGTCATGAACGCGATCCAGCGGGAGGGGCCGGGGACGCCAGTGCGGCTACGGCCAGAGGACTTCGAGGTATTCCGGACCGAAACGATGACCCGGGCCGCGACCGTGCTCATGGTCGACATGAGCCGTTCGATGCTTTACAACGGCTGCTTTCTCGCGGCCAAGAAGGTCGCTCTCGCGTTGGATAGTCTGATCCGCACCCAGTTTCCCCGCGATGTGCTGTACATCATCGGCTTTTCCTACGTCGCTTCGGTCCTCGAGCCGGAGGAGCTTCCGCACATCACTTGGGACGAGTACAACTACGGGACCAACATGCAGCATGGCTTCATGCTGGCTCGACAGCTTCTGGCTCGGCACCGCGGGGGAACGCGGCAGATCATCTTGATCAC
>DAOTYK010000142.1:0-2255 GCA_034434855.1 Thermomicrobium sp. | reverse complement strand
TGCGGTTTTTTGTGGTAGGCCGCGAGGGACTCGAACCCCCAACCCGCTGATTAAGAGTCAGCTGCTCTACCAATTGAGCTAGCGGCCCATACGTTGTTTACCGCACAGAGTATACACGGCAGGCGTCATGCGTGCAACAGCGGAGAGCAGCCTTGTTAGGGCCAGAGGACGGCCTGACTGGCGCGCGACGGCGACAACCCCACCGAACGAGTCCGCCGCAGCGCCCTGATCACGCCGCTCTCGATCAGTGGATCGGAGCACTGATGGAAGCGGAGTGGCAGTGTCTCTGTGCACCGTGCACGAAGATGCCCCCGAGGGCAGAGGACGACACGGAGCCGAGTTTTGGATCGCGCTCAGGGGAAGCCTCTCGACGGAAGATGCAGAGGGTGATCTCGACGACTCGAGTTCCTCGGTGTGGCTGAGCGGGACTGGCTGCCTTCCGACCAGAGACGGCCGACGGGCAGGCGTGACGGTTCGCCATGCCCTGCTCTTTCCTCAGATCTCCGATGGAATCGGCGATGTCGGCAGCGCAACGAGCGGGCGAGAGAGCAAGGGTTACCGCAGTGACGACTCCGCCCTCGGTCAGTCGACGACGACACCGTTCGACTGGCTCACGAGAAACAGTCGACCGATTCGACGCAGCCGGTAGATCAGAGCCGATGCCAACAAGGCAAGCCCGGCAACACCGAGGAGCGGCTGCAGAGGGGCGAACCATTGGACGGCCCCGCTACTACCGAGCAGGAGCAACACGAGCTTGTTGCACGTCGGACACCCGACCGCGAAGAAGGAGGCGAGGGAGCCAGCAGCGATGCGCCGTTCCGGGAGCGGACAAGCGAGTGGCCAGGCGTAGGTCGCCGCCAGGGCCGCAGCGAGGATGACCGTCGCGGCGAAAACCAGGTAATCGAGCCGATCAGGCGGAATCATGCGACCGAAGACGGGATTGGGGATGAGTGCCGTGGGGATACCGACCACGATGGCGGTTCCGACTGCACCGAGGGAGCCGTACAGGAGAGCGCGAGTCACGGGAGCGCGCATGCGGACGACCCTTTCGTTCACGGGCAGTGTACCATCGGTCGAGGCTTGCCAGCATGATTGTCTGGCGGATGTTGGGTCGGAGACAGCCAGGTGCGAGTTCGCTGGGGAGAAGCGCTGGTCGCGCTCCGGTTCCGGGAGTTCCGGTTGCTCTGGGCCGGACAGTTCGTCTCCATGCTCGGCACGCAGATGCAGACCGTCGCACTCAGTTGGTTGGTTTATGACTTGACGGGATCGCCGGCACAGCTCGGCGGCGTGGCTCTGGTGCGAGCGATCCCGACGATGGTGCTCTCGCTCTTCGGCGGTACGTTGGCTGATCAGATGGATCGGCGCCGACTTCTATTGCTCACGCAGTCGATGGCCGCGTTTCTCTTGGGAGCGCTGGCTCTTGTGGTCTCGTTGGGGATGACGTCGCTGCCGCTACTGTATCTCCTCGCGTTCACGTCGGCAGCAGCCATGTCCTTCGATGCACCGGCACGTCAGGCCCTCATTCCCTTGCTGGTACCCCGCGAACGACTCGCCAGCGCGCTCGCCTTGAATGTCCTGGCCTGGGACGTGGCGGCGATCGCTGGGCCGGCCCTGGGTGGGCTCGTGATCGCGCGCGTGGGCGTGGCCGCCGCATTTTGGGTCGATGCCGCGAGCTATTTGGCTGTGGTCGCAGCCCTGCTGGCGATGCGGCGCGATCTGCCCGTGCCGAAACTCGAACGGAGGGGGTGGCCTGCCTTCATAGACGGGTTGCGGTTCGTCCGCCACCGTCCGCTCCTCTGGCAACTGATGCTCCTCGACTTCTTTGCGGTCCTTCTGGCCTCCTCGACAGGTCTTCTCCCCGTGTTCGCTCGCGACGTTCTCGGAGTCGGCCCAGAGGGACTCGGGCTTTTGTTTGCGGCCCCCAGTGCTGGAGCGATCGTCGGGGCAGGACTTTTCGCCCTCCTGCCGACACCGCGCTGGCCGGGTCGAGTAGTTGCCTGGGTCGTCGTCGGGTATGGCGCGGCGCTGGCTGTCTTCGGCATGAGCCGCCTGTTCGTCTTGTCGTTCTTTCTGCTGGCTCTCTCCGGAGCCTTGGACGCGGTCGCTATGGCGCTTCGCCATACCGTCCGGCAGTTGGCGACCCCTGATACCTATCGTGGCCGGGTGGGAGCGATTGCCGCGGTCTTTGCGGCAGGTGGCCCGCGACTCGGACAGTTCCAAGCCGGTGTGCTCGCGAGTGCTGTGGGGCCAGCCGG
>DAOTYK010000141.1:0-3180 GCA_034434855.1 Thermomicrobium sp. | reverse complement strand
GCAACGTAGACGTTGTACCCGTAGGAGGCGATCTCCAGACCGAACTCGAGCGCTTCGAGCGCCCGCGGTTGGCCGACCGTCCCCACGACGGGATCCACTTCGGCTGTCGTTTGAAACGGCAAGGTCGCTGGATCGAGTCGGCGCCGCAAACGCTCCACGGGGACCCGGAGCTGGACCGCTCGTTCCGTCGCTGCGCCGCTCATCCGTTCCCCCTTCCCGGACCGAGCTTGGTCACGCTCCGCATTCAGCCGGATGGTCCCGGCGGTGTCAAGACGCTGCCGACGAGGGCAGCAGCGCCGTACGAGAGCACCGCGACCAGCAACGCCCGCAGCGTGCCCACCGCCAGCGTTTCTCGGAGCGCCATGAGCGTCGCGAAGAAAGTCCAAATGAAAGCCAACGGCACGACGACCAGCTGGAGCGCGGGAACGATCCCGAACACGAGCAAGAGACTCGGCGCCAGGGCGAAGCCGAGCGTCCGCACCAGCGTCCCCAACGTCGCCTCCGTCTCCGGTCCCGGCAACGCCTTCGTGCCGAAGATGTAAGCCGCGACGACGAAGATCGTCCAGGAGACGAAGGCAGAAGCAGCCACGATGCCGAAGGCGGTCAGACCACCCCCGGGTAACCCGGCAACGCCAGCTGCCAGGACACAGAGCAGGACGAACAGGAGCGCTGGCCCCGTGGCAGTCGGATCATCGCGGACTTCCCGGTAGACCATGGGGTCGAGTCGCAGTGCGCCGACGATTCGCCTCAGCATGTCTTCCCTCATTCATCTCGACCGCTCGCGCGGCCAGCCGTACTCCTTCACGACCCACGCGTACAGCGGCGGTACCTCCAGGAATTCGACACGTTCCCCCAGGGTCCGCGCCTCGATCAAGAACGCCTTCAGTCGCTCGGGATCCCGATAGAGACACTCCGGTGACGGCACCAGGATCACGTCGATCTCGCGCAGCCACATCGCCGTGCGCAGCGCCTTGAGACCCGGGCGTTGCTCCGGAAACTCGGGGAGGATCTCGCTGAAAACGCGCGTCACGTGGTAGCGCTCGCGCGCAGCGAGTTCGCGCAGCCGCACCTCTTGGTCCGCCAGTTCCGTCTCGGGGCTCGGGCGTCGTTTGGCCTCCTTGGGGTCCGTCGGGAGTCGCGTCGCCAGGAACAGCGCGGCCCGTTCGGCAGTCATGACTCACCTCCCTTCCGGCTCGCCGCCAAACAGCGCAGCGTTGCCGCCGAGCCTCAGCCGCGCTCGCCCTGGTACATTCCGCGGTATCCCTCGCGGACGGGCCGCTCGAGCCGGTGCAGCACGAGTTGGGCGATGCGGGCAAAGCGGCGCAGCCGAAAGCCCCTCGGATTGTAAACGACGAGCAGTGCCACCCCTTGCCCCGAGTAGCCCGCATCCCAGACCGCGGTGTGCACCGCGACGCCACAGCGGAGCAGACTCGAGCGCGGGCGGGCATAGGCCATGCAGTCCGGTGGGAGCGTGACGGTTTCGGTGAAGCGCACGAGATACGGGCCTGGCTCGAGGTGCCACCAGCCAGCACCATCCGGCTCGAGCACGTCCAGATCCGGCAAGCGACGCTCTTCGTCGTTCTCGCCGACCTGACCAGCACTGGCGAAGCGCGCGACTGACCGGACAGTCAAATCGATCCCGTGCGGCTGGAGTTGCGCCTCCACCGCCGGAAGATCGCGGAGCAGCGGTGGATCCGCCGCGAGCAGTGCTGCCAGTTGATCCCGCATGAGGACGCCATCGCGCTCGCTCATTCAGCCTCCTCGTGCCTGCGCGACTCGGTATGGATGTCCGATTTGGACGATCGGGCGCTGCTGCTCGGGCAGCTGTGCCCACGGCTGCAGCGGGCTCGGCTCTTGCCGGGGCAAAATGCGCCCATCGACCATCGTCAGCGTATTGACGAGAAGCCGGTCGCCACAGCGCGCCTGCATCGTCACGTCGTAGAAGGTAAAAGTCCCCTCGACCACCTGGAACAAGGCGATGTCCGCTGGCGTCCCTTCGGCCAAGCTCCCCAGTTCCGGCCGACCGATGATCTGGGCCGGTCGCACCGTCGCGCGCTCGATGACCTCCGCCAGCGAGAGTCCGAGCGCCAGGAACTTGGAGAGTGTCGTGGGGAGATCGAACATCGGCCCCTGGATCGCCAGCTGGTGGATATCGCTCGAGATGACGTCCGGCAGGATCCCCTCCGCCAGGAGCCGCTCGGCGACCTCGAAGCTGAACGAGCCTGCACCGTGCCCGATATCGAGGACGAGCCCGCGCTCGTGCAGCTCGCGGATGCGGGGATGAACCCGCCCCTCTGGGGTGAGAATCCGCATGGTTCCACCCGTGAAACAGTGGGTAAGGATGTCCCCGGGACGCAAGAGCGCAGCCACCTCGTCGAGAGAAGGCGGACCGTTCCCGATATGCACCATGAGCGGAAGCGCGAGCTGGTCAGCGAGCTGGCGAGCCAGCTCGAGCGGTCGGATCCCGACACCGCGCGTCGTATTGGCATCGATGCGTGCCTTGACGCCGAGGATAACGTCGCGGTTCGCTCGGATGATCGTGGCAGCGAGGTCGAGGTCGCAATAGTCGAGATTGGCGAACTCCCATGTCGGGGCGACCAAGCCGATCGAGGAGAGGTTCAAGAGCGCCAGGATCCGAACCCGGCTCGGTTCGACGATGTATCGGCGGAAACCAGGAAAGGTGTAGGCTCCGGCACTTCCGACGTCCAGCCAGGTCGTCACCCCGGTCCGCGCAGCGATCGGATCGGCTTCGATTCCCCAGTAGGTCGCGCCCCAGTAGACGTGCGTGTGGAGATCGATGAGACCCGGCGTCACGATCTGACCCCGTGCATCGATCACCTGCTCGGCGACGGCATCCGCCAGCGAACGCGCCACGCGCGCGATCCGTCCCTCGCGGATCCCGATGTCGAAACGGCCGAAGCGCTGGTTCGCCGGGTCGATCACCTCACCGCCGAGAATGAGCGTGTCGAAGTGTTCCCGTTCCGCTGGCCCCATCGCTCCATCCTCTCGCCGCCTCCCAAGTCAGGGGTCACCAGGCATGTTCGACCGGTCAATCCTCCCCCGAACCGGGTCCCTTCGTCAATTCGGCCCCCGCTGGACCAGGGCACTCGCCGTACCGTCGAGCCTCGGTCGAGCGTGCACTCCGCGAACCCGGCGAGCGCCGACACAGATCCGACTCCC
>DAOTYK010000140.1:0-1813 GCA_034434855.1 Thermomicrobium sp. | reverse complement strand
TTGACGCCAGCTGATCGTGCCGTCTTGGCCAAACTCGCCCCCTGGGCGGAGCGCGTGGCCGACCGCATCGCCCGCCGCTTCTACGATCACCAATTCACCTTCCCCGAAACGCGCCGCTTCTTCGAGCGATACGCCAAGAAGCGCGGCATGACACTCGAGCAGGTCAGGCAGCGCCTCGAGCGCACCCAAGCTGCGTACTTCCGCTCCATCTTCGAGGAGGCAGCGCGCGGTGGAGACTTCGGACTCTCCTACTACACGATGCGGTTACGCATCGGTGCCATCCACAACCAGATCGACCTTCCTCTCAAGTGGTACGTCGGAAGCTACGCTTTCTACACGGACCTCGTTCGAGACGAACTCCGCCGTGCCTTCCGGCTTCGTCCACGCTGGCGTGCCCAGGCCGAACGCGCCATCCTCACGGTCTTCAACTACGATCTCCAGGCAGTGACCGATGCATTCTTCCTCGACTACCTCCGTTCGATCGGCCTCGATCTCGCGAGTATCCCGGTCGGCGATGCCCGCGAGGACCTCTCTGACCAGCATGGCGAACTGCGGCGACGCCTCACGGAAGCGGTCACCACTCTTACCGGCAGCTGCGAGCAGTCCGCGACGCTCAGCCACGCCCTGGCGCGAACGAGCAACGACTTGGAGCGGATCGCCCAAGCCATCGCTGCGGCGAGCCGGGAACTGGCTGCGACCATGGCGCACGATCAGCATCTGGTCGACCAGGTCGCCACGGCCCACACGCAGATCGATCAAGCCGCCACCGGCATCGCCCGCGGTGCCGGTCAGCAGGACACGACCATTCGGCAGCTGCACAGCGCGGCCCGCGAACTCGCGCAACGGATCGAAGCCATCGTCGAGCGAGCTGGTCAGGGAGCGACGAGCGGACGCGAGGCACTGACCGCTGCCGAGCAAGGTGGACAGGTCATCACCGTCACGCTCGGCGAACTTCGTGTCTTGGCGGACGGGATGCGCGAACTTGCCGAACAGGTCGAACAGCTGACCAGCCTGGCCAGCCGGGTCGGTCAGATGGGACGCGCGATCGAGGAGATCGCCGAACAGACGAATCTCCTGGCCCTCAACGCGGCGATCGAAGCAGCCCGCGCCGGCGAAGCCGGCAAAGGATTCGCAGTCGTCGCCGAGGAAGTCCGCAAGCTGGCCGAGCGGTCGAAGCAGGCCACCAGCGAGATCTTGGAACTGGTCGGCGCCATTACCGAGTCGATCGGCAAAGCCGCTGCCTCTGCCCGCCAAAGCGCCCAACGTGCCGAGCAGAGCTCGGAACTGGCCGGGAACGCCGAGCGAGCTGCCCAGGAAATCGTGGAGCGAGCTCGCGCCCTCGTCGAGAGCATCGTCGCCATCGATCGCGAGGGCCAACTCGTACGCCGCTCGACCGAACAGGTCAGCACGCTACTCGAAACGGTCAATGCGGTGACCCGCGAGCACGCTGCAGCCGCTGAACAACTCCAAGCGACCATGCATGCGGTCCACCGTCAATGGCAAGAGCTGGAAGCGCATCTGCGCGCCAGTCTCACGAGGGCAGAACAAGTGGCCAGCGAGAGCGACGCGCTCGAGGAGATCGCGAGCGAAACCGCACGGTTAGCTCGGCTCATCGAAGAGCAAGCAGCAGCGCTCGGGAGTTCCGCTCGTGCCTTCGCTGCTGCTGGTGATGGGAAGCCCGTCACGCCCTCGAACGAGCGACCGACAGGCCAACTCTTCATCGCCGCCGAGTGATCGGTTCACGGGAACCTCCTGCCGAGCGAGACCGTCCTGTATTGAGGAAACCGCGAATGCCCTCGGCAGGAGGTCGTCG
>DAOTYK010000139.1:0-5303 GCA_034434855.1 Thermomicrobium sp. | reverse complement strand
TGTCGCGATCCTCGCGCTAGGGTCCCGTCCGCTCTCACCGCGCTACTCTGACCCCCGATCGAACTGCTCGGCCACCTGCCGATCTTCGGCATCATGTACCTGCTGCTCTTGTACGGCTCGGGAGTCGCGCCGCAGGCTGCGTTCTGCTAGCTACAGCCCGCCCTAACTCGCGAACTCGCCGCTCCCCAGCGCCGCCTCGCTGGGGAGGGAGAACCCTCATCGAGCCAGCCAGTGCCCGCTCAGGCCGCCTCGACTCCGAACTCCGGATCGAGCAGCCCGAGCTCGGCGAGGACCAACGCGCGGTGCTTGCAATAACGGTAGTAGGCGCTACCCGGACACGAGCAGAGGAGCTCGTCGTCGAGGATCGTCACCTCGTAAGCCACACCGGACCGGCTCGCACTCGTCACTGCCCAGTGGCGCGGATCACCGTTCAACCGGTAGGCACACACCCCTTCCTTTCGGGCACGTTCGGCCATCCGCCGCCAGATGGCCAGGTCGATTTCGCGCCAACTCGCCAGTGCTTTCCCACGGTGTTCCTGCATCGCTCCTCACCACTTCTGTCAACAAGATGTCATCGGCAAGTGTAGCACGGTTGGTCTCGGTCGCCCGTTCGGTTCGCTGGCAACGGACGAGCCACTGCACCGTCTGGGCACACGAGCCAGTTCGCCGCGCGAGGGTTCTGTCGGCAGAGTTCACTTCTCTTTTCGCCGACACTGCACTGCAGTCAACGCGGTCCGCACCGACTTCCCTGCTATACTGCGCACAGAGAACCTCCGGAACGCTCGGGGGATTCACGTGCAGATCGAGAACGAACTGCAAGGAGGAAGGAATGACCGTCGAACAGCGCCAGGAGTTCGACGTCGTATTCCTCGGCGGTGGGACCGGCGGCTACGTCGCAGCGATCCGCGCCGCGCAACTCGGCCTGAAGGTCGCTGTCGTCGAGAAGGACAAGGTCGGCGGGACATGCTTGCACCGGGGCTGTATTCCGAGCAAGGCGCTCCTGAAGAGCGCGGAACTCCTCGAGCAAGCTCGCCGGGCCAAGGAGTTCGGCGTCATCGTCGGTGAGGTCGAGGGCGATTATCCGACTGCCTTCCGGCGCGCCCAGCAGGTGGTCGAGCAGCTCCACAAAGGCATCCACTTCCTCTTCCGCAAGCACGGCATCACGCTCGTCCAGGGGGTCGGCCGGTTGACTCGGAATCGCACTGTCCTGGTCAACGGTACCGACGGCCAGCGCCAGGAGCTGCGCGGCCGTGCGATCGTGATCGACACGGGCTCGCGGCCACGAGCGATCCCTGGTATCCCGTTCGACGGCGTGCGCGTGCTCAACAGCGACCACACGACGGCCCAGATCGACTGGTACCCCAAGCGGGTCATCATCCGCGGGGGCGGCGCGACCGGTGTCGAGCATG
Source organism: Thermomicrobium sp. (assembly GCA_034434855.1). GTDB lineage: Bacteria > Chloroflexota > Chloroflexia > Thermomicrobiales > Thermomicrobiaceae > Thermomicrobium. Next base: position 3,894 of record DAOTYK010000139.1, on the reverse strand, counting down.
CGACGGTCTGGCATGCCTTCGGGGCCGAGGTCACGCTGGTGGGACGCATCGTCCCCAACGAGGACGAGGAAGTCCAGCAACAGCTCGTCCGAGCCTTCCAGCGCAAAGGGATCCGCATCATCCCCGATTATCGTCCCACGGCGGACGACTTCGATATCACCGAGGGCGGCGTTCGGATGCGTGTGCGGAAGAGCGGCGCGCAAGAAGAGGTCGTCGAGGCCGATGCACTCTTCGTCGCGCTCGGCCGCGAGGGAAACATCGAGGAGATCGGGCTCGAGGAGCTGGGGGTCCGCACCAAGGACGGCTTCATCGTCACCGACGAATATTTCCGCACGAACGTCGAGGGAATTTACGCCATCGGCGATGTGCTCGGTATCCAGCAACTGGCGCATACCGCGATGCACCAGGGGATCATCGCCGTCGAGCATATCGCCGGCGAGAAACCGCTCCCCCTCGATTACCACCGTGTCCCCGTGGTGACCTATTGCCATCCGGAGATCGCCAGCCTCGGTCTCACCGAGCGAGAGGCCAAGGAGCAGGGGCGCTCGATCAAGGTCGGCAAGTTTCCCTTCCGGGCCAACGGGAAATCGCTCATCGAGGGAGAGACCGACGGCTTCGTCAAGATCATCGCTGACGCCGAGACCAACGACATCGTCGGCGTCCACATCATCGGCAATCACGCCACCGAGCTGATCGCCGAGGCCGCCTTGGCCAAGCTGCTCGAGGCGACGCCTTGGGAGATCGGGCTCTCGGTTCACCCCCACCCGACCGTCTCCGAGGTGATCGGCGAGGCAGCGTTGGCGGTCGACAACCTGGCCATCCACATCTGACGACCGGCTTCTCGACTCGTGGCGAGCTGGCGATAATCGAGCGCCCGAAGGGATCCGATCACCGTGTTCGGGGAGCGACGCCGATGACCGCGATCGTCGAGGTCCTGAGCGAACTCCTGATCGTCTTTCTCGCCGCGAAACTGGCGGGAGAACTCTTCCTCCGCCTTCGCCAGCCTGCCGTGATCGGTGAATTGCTGGCCGGAGTCTTGATCGGCCCCTTCGCGCTCGGCCTGATCGGTGTCCCGGGTCACGAGATCCTGGAATTCTTTCATGAGGATCGCGAGGCTGCACGCGAGGGTCTGGCACTCGTCCTGGAGTCGATCGCCGAACTGGGCGTCGTCGTGCTCCTCTTCTTCGTCGGGCTAGAAACGCGCCTGAGCGATCTCCTGCGTGTCGGCGTCCGGTCGCTCGCGGTCGCGGTGCTCGGGGTACTCGGACCCTTCGCCGGCGGAACCGTGCTCATGCTGGCGTTGGGCTACCCCTCGATCGAGTCGATCTTCATCGGCACAGTCCTCGTGGCCACCAGTGTCGGCATCACCGCTCGCGTGCTGCGCGATGTCGGCGCGCTCGACTCACGCGAGGCCCGCATCATCCTGGGTGCTGCTGTCTTCGACGACATCCTCGGACTCCTCATGCTCACGATCGTCTCGGGGATCGCGGTCTCGGGTGAACTGGAACTCGGCCGCGTCCTCTGGGTCTCCGTCCTCGCGCTCGGCTTCACCGCGGTCGTCGGTGGTCTGGGAGCGCTGGTGGTCCGACGCCTCTTTCCCCCGCTGGTCGAACGGCTCCAGCTCGAGCATGCGCCGCTGGTCATCGCGCTCGTGCTGATGTTGGCCTTGGCGGCGATCGCCGCGGCGATCGGTCTCGCCCCGATCGTCGGTGCGTTCCTGGCCGGCATGGCACTCGCCGAGGTCGCCGAGCGCTATCACTTGCACGAGCAAGCGCTCCCGATCTACACGTTCCTGGTTCCCTTCTTCTTCGTGGTGACCGGTGCTCGCGTCGATCCACGACTCTTTCTCCAGAGCGAGACGCTCTGGCTGGCTCTCGCGGTGACCGTCGTCGCCGTGCTCACCAAAGCCCTCGGGGCCGCTTTGGGAACGATCGGTTTTCCCCTGCGCTCGATGGCGGTCGTCGGCTTCGGCATGGTGCCCCGCGGCGAAGTCGGACTCATCGTCGCCTCGATCGGCCTGTCGCTCGGCGTGGTCGAGCGTCCCCTGTTCTCGGTCGCCGTGGTCATGTCGATGCTCACGACCCTTTTGACTCCACCGCTCCTGGTCTGGTTGCTTCGCCCGCTGGTCGCCGCACGCCGGGCAGAACTCGCCACCACCAGCCCAGTGGAGGGAACCTCGTCATGAGGGGTCTCGGACACGCTGCATTGGCCGGTTTGGCCGGTGCGGTCGCTTTCCTCATCGCCATGATCGTCGATCTGGCGCTCCTGCGCCGACGGACCAACGATCTCCGGCTCCTGGCCGGTCTCGTGCCAGGGGGAGCCCGCTTCTGGCCAGTACTCGGGACATTCATGCACCTGGCCAACGGCTCAGCGCTCGGCATCCTCTACGGGCGCCTGCGTCGTGTGTTCCCGTTCTCCGGTTGGCTCGCCGGCCTGCTCTTCGCGCTCGCCGAGAATTTGGCGCTCTGGCCGATCGTGGCGCTGCTCGATCGCGTCCATCCGGAAATCCGCGCCGGTCGCTTGGAGCCGTTCAACCGGCCGATTCCGTTCCTCCAAGAAGTGTGGCGGCACCTCGCCTATGGCCTGACGCTCGGCATCCTGTACGACCGCTGGACGGAGACCCGTGAAGGAGCGCCCCGACGATGACGTCGCCGGTCGCTGCACCGCTCCTGCTCGAGCCGATACCGGTCGAACGTCCCTGGGGAGATCGGCGCCTGGTGCGCGCCTGCGGCAAGCGCTTTCCACCGGAGGCACGGATCGGCGAGTCGTGGGAGACGGGGAACGAGGCACGCGTGCGCAGTGGTCCGCTGGCTGGTCGGACGCTCGGCGAGCTCGTCGCGCAGTTCGGGGCAGAGCTCTTGGGCGAGCGCGGCAGGGCAGCCAGCGAGCCGTTCGGCGACTTTCCCCTCCTGATCAAGCTGATCGATGCCGACGATGTCCTCTCCGTCCAAGTCCACCCTGACGACGAGCAGGCCGCACCGTTGGGCCAGCGCGGCAAGACGGAAGCGTGGCACATCCTCGCAGCCGATCCCGGCGCCGAGTTGATCGTCGGACTGACCGAGCCGCTCGATCCACCCGCTCTCCGTCAGCGCATCGCGCGCGGCGACCTGCCGCAGGTCTTGGCACACTTGCCGGTCCAGCCTGGGGACACGGTCGTCGTCCCCGCCGGGACCCTGCACGCCATCGGCCCCGGCATTCTCTTATATGAGATTCAAGAGCAGTCGGACGTGACCTATCGCTTCTACGATTGGGGACGGGTCGATACGCAGGGGCGAGGTCGTCCCCTGCATATCGAAGAAGGGCTCGCTGTCCTCCGTCCGGAGCGCCGCGCCCAACGCACGCGGCCTCTTCCACTCGACGACTGGCGGAGCATGCTCGCGGCGTGCCGGTATTTCCTCCTGGAGCGCTGGGCGATCGCTGACCGGCGTGCACTCACACGCCAGCCGGACCAGACCCCCCTTGTCCTCACCTGCCTGGAGGGGACACTGGTGATCCAAACCAGCCGAGACGAACTCCACCTCGGGCGCGGCGAGACGGCGCTCGTGCCAGCGACCGTCGCATCGTTCGCGTTGACCGGGCCGGCGACCGTGCTGGCAGCCAGCATACCCGATCTGCGGCACGACGTCGTCCAGCCCCTCCGTGCTGCCGGCTACGACGAAGCCGCGATCGCTCAGCTCGCCGGCGAAACCGGCGACCTCGCCCCTGTACTGGCAGCGAACTGGTCGGGCGAGCGCCGCTCGTAACGTCCACTCGCTAGCGAGCACCCAGGCATGTTTGCCGGTGACCCGCTGGCGAAGGCGAGCGGCACGAGTCATCGATGGGGCGAGTGGCCAGCTCGCTCGGACGAGCGCACCCACTGCCTGCGGCTCACACTCTCTCCTCCACACGACGACG
>DAOTYK010000138.1:0-4708 GCA_034434855.1 Thermomicrobium sp. | reverse complement strand
GCCAGTTCCAGCCCACCCCCGACCGCCAGCCCCCGGATCACCGCGATGACCGGCTGCGGAGCGTCTTGGATCGCCGCGAGGGCTGCCGAGACGAGCCGATCGTAGGCACGCGCTCGCGCCAGCCCAGTGCGCCGGAACGGGAACTCGCGGATATCCGCCCCGGCGCTGAACGCGCGCTCGCCGGCTCCCCGAATGACGACCACCCGCACCGAGCGATCACCGGCGAGTTGGCGCACGATTCCCCGCAGTCCGTGCCACATCGCGGCAGTGAGCGCGTTGTGTGCCTCCGGTCGGTCGAGGACGATCTGCGCCACTGCTCCCGTTCGCTCCAGCCTGATGTCGCTCATCGGGCTGCTCGCTCCCTCGGGCCGAGGACGATCGCCCCTTCCTCGGCCAAGCGAGTGATCGCCTGGTCATCGTAGCCGAGTTCCTGGAGCACTTCCGCAGTGTGCTCGGCCAGCAGCGGTGGCGCGCGTCGGATCACGGGCGGCGTACGCGACAGCTCTACCGCTGGACCGACCAGCCGGATGGGACCAGCCAGCGCGTGCTCGATCGTCCGCACGATCCCGAGATGCTGGACCGGCTCGCTCTCCAGCGCTTGTCCCACGCTCCAGATCGGTCCGCAGGCGACACCAGCGCGACTCAGGCGCTCCACCCAATTCGCCACGTTGTCCGCCTGTAACGCGTCCTCGAGTGCCGCGTTGATCAGCGAGCGATTCGCCACACGGTCAGCATTGCTGCGGAACCGCGGATCATCGATCCACTCGGGGTGCCCCACTTCTTCGGCCAACCTTCGCCACATTTGCTCGTTGGCGATGGCGATGTTGAGGTACCCGTCCCGCGCCCGGAAGGTGCCGTAGGGTGCGGCCACCGGATGGTCGTTCCCCTCGAGTCCCGGTTCGCCACCCCCGGCGAGGTACCGCCCTGCCTGAAAGGTCAGCACACCGATCACCGCGCCGAGCAACGAGGTGTCCACCCGCTGACCGATCCCCGTGCGCTCCCGCTCGTAGAGCGCTGCCAGCACACCATAGGTCGCGAACAAAGCGGCCAGAATATCGGCGATAGCGATTCCGACCCGCACCGGACCACTCTCCGGTTTGCCGGTCACGCTCATCAGCCCGGACATCCCCTGCGCGACCTGGTCGAAGGCGGGTCGATCGGCCCATGGCCCACGTGCACCATAGCCGGTGACCTGGCAATAGATCAGTCGAGGATTGTGGGACCGCAGCGTCGACTCGTCCAATCCGAGCCGCTGCATGGCCGACGGCCGAAAGTTGGTGACCAGGACATCGGCACGCGCGGCGAGTTCCTGCGCGACGCGTGCTCCTTCCGGATGCTTGAGATCGAGCACGACACTGCGCTTGTTGCGGTTGACCGACAAGAAATAGGGACTTTCCCCGGCCACGAACGGTGGACCGTAGCCGCGCGCGGGATCGCCCTGCGGTGGCTCGATCTTGATCACGTCGGCACCCAAATCGCCGAGCAGCATCGTGCAGAGTGGACTGGAGACAGCCTGTCCCAGCTCGATGACCGTGATCCCATTGAGCGGCATCGGCTGCTCACGTTCCTGCTCCGGCGTCATCGGTTCCTCCTTTCCCATCGGCGTCGTTCCCCCGCTCCTCCTGCTGGACGGTCACCGCCAGCCGGTACAGCTCGCGACGAGGTCGACCAGTCACACGAGCCAGTTCGCGGGCGATCTCCGCGGCCGAAAGCCCTTTCGTCAATCGCGCGCGCACGAGCTCGACGAGTTGCCGCTCGTCCGTTCGGGGACGCTCGCGGCTCCCAACGGCGATGACCAGCACGAACTCGCCGCGGGGCTCGTGCTGCTCGTAGTAGGCGGCGGCTTCCGCGAGCGTCGTCCGCCTCACCTCCTCGAAGCGTTTGGTCAGCTCCCGGCAGACGGCGATCGGTCGGTCTCCGAGTACGTCCACGGCGTCACGCAGGGTTTCTCGGAGTCGGTGGGGTGCCTCGAAGACGACGAGCGGATAGGGCAGGTCACGCAAGACCGAGAGTCGCTCGCGACGTTCCGAACTCCGGCGAGGGAGGAAACCGGTGAAGACGAAGCCATCGGTCACCAGACCAGAAACAGCGACGGCAGCTGTCAGTGCCGAAGGTCCTGGCACGACGACCACGGGATATCCTGCCTCCGCGGCCGAGCGAACCAGCTCGGCCCCCGGATCGGATATCCCCGGCATCCCGGCATCGCTCACGACCGCGATGTCCCCTTCACCCAGAGCGGCCAGGAGCTGCCGCACGCGTGTCGGGCCGCTGTGCGCGTGGAAACTCACCACCGGAGTTTGGATTCCGTACCGTCCGAGCAGCTTGCGGGCTTGTCGCGTATCTTCGGCCGCGATGAGACGCACCTCAGCGAGCACGCGGAGCGCCCGCACGGTGATGTCCTCGAGGTTCCCGATCGGTGTTCCCACCAGGTACAGCGTCCCCATTTGCCCGGCTGGCACGTCCCCACGTATGCTTAGTCGTACGGACGCTCGTGACGCGTCGCCACACGGAGAGGCCCCAAGGATGGACTCGTCCCGCGAGGCCAGGATGCAGTCCGGCTCATTGTACCGGAAATATCGTCCGCAGACCTTCGAGGAACTGGTCGGACAGGAAGCGATCGCGCGGACGCTGCGCAATGCGGTCGCCCTCGACCGGGTGGCACACGCCTACCTGTTTTGTGGGCCGCGCGGAACCGGCAAGACGAGCACGGCGCGCCTGCTGGCGAAGGCGGTCAACTGCCTGGAGGCCGATCCCTGGCGGCGCCCTTGCAACCAGTGCGACGCCTGTCGCTCCATCGCCACTGGGACGGCAGTCGACATCATCGAGATCGACGCAGCGTCCAACCGCGGAGTCGACGATATCCGCGATCTCCGCGAGAAGGTGAAGTATGCACCCGTCGAGCTGCGCACCAAGTTCTATATCATCGACGAAGCTCACCAATTGACGCGTGACGCCTTCAATGCTTTCCTCAAGACGCTGGAGGAGCCACCCTCGCACGTCGTCTTCGTCCTGGCGACGACCGAGCCGGACAAGCTCCCGGAAACGGTTGCCTCGCGTTGCCAGCGCTTCGATTTCCGTCGCTTGCCGGTGGACCGGATGGTCGAGCGTCTCCGTTTCGTATGCCAGCGCGAAGGCATCGAGGCATCTGACGACGTGCTCGTCCTGATCGCTCGCCGCGCCACGGGGAGTCTGCGCGATGCGCTCGGCCTCCTCGAGCGACTCGCCGTTTTTGCCAGCGAGGGTCAGCGCGAAACGGTCATCACGCTGGAGCTCGCCCGCCAGGTCCTCGGTGGCAGCCGCGACGATCGGCTTCTCGCTCTCGTGACAGCGATCGCTGACCGGGATGCTGGCCGGGCTCTGCGGCTGGTGGCAGAAGCGGCCGATGTGGGCGATGACCTGCACCAGCTCGCTCGCGAGTTGGTCCGTTTCACTCGCACACTGCTGTACGTCCGGGCTGGTGGCAGCGATCCGCTCCTGCCCCCCGAGGCATCGGCGCTGGCTCAGCGCTTCTCGCTCGAGGAACTCGCGCTCGTTCTCCGTCGGCTGACTGGCCTCGACGTGCCCCTCCCGCGATCCGGTATCGATCCGCAGCTCCTCTTGGAGCTCAGCCTCGTGGAGTCGATCCTGTTGCTCGAGGGGGCGCAGCGCGAGCGTACTCCTGCACCTTCTGGTGCCCCTGCGGTATCGGCGATGACCGCGACACCGCCGCGTGTCCTCTCAGCTGCTCCACGCACGGCTCCTCCACCGACGGCACCCTCCCAGCCGGCCGCTCCGCCGACGACCAGTCCAGCGGTCGATGGGGACGATGCCCTCCTCGAACAGCTGCTCGCTCGCTGGGCTGCGATCCGGCGCGAGCTCCGGACTGTCAACAGCAAGGCGGCTGCGCTCCTGGCTGATGCTGAACCACGCCTGATCCGCGGGGACGAGGTCGTCCTCGTCGCGCCGTACGAGTTCCATCGTCGCCGGATCAACGAAGAGGCCGAGCTGCGACGCGTGATCGAACGGGTGCTGGCGAAGCATCTCGGCCGCGCCTGCCGCATCACGTGTCTCGCGCCGGAAGACGTGCCGCGGCAGCAGATGTCCACCGCGGTCGCTGAATCGATCGCTTCTGGAGACGACACTGACCCAAAAGGTCAGCTGGCACCTGATTCCTCCGGACAACAGCCATCGGTCGCGCTGAGTCCAGAGGACCAGCGCCGCCTGGAGGCGGCCAAGACGATCTTCGAGGCAGTGGAGTAACCCTGGCGGTCCTTTCCGGTGGCTGCAACGGTCGCAGCGAGAAGGAGCAAGCGATGAGCGTTGCCCGTTTCCCGGACGGCTTCCTCTGGGGTACCGCAACTGCTGCCTACCAGATCGAAGGAGCGGTACGCGAGGATGGTCGCGGGCCGTCGATCTGGGACACCTTCAGCCACACGCCAGGAAAGACCTATCAGGGACAGACCGGCGATGTCGCTTGCGACCATTATCACCGCTGGAAGGATGATGTCCGGCTCCTCCGTGAACTCGGGGCACCGGCTTATCGCTTTTCGATCGCCTGGCCGCGCGTCTTCCCGGAGGGAACCGGTGCTCCCAACGAACGCGGGCTCGCCTTCTACGAGCGATTGGTGGATGCGCTGCTCGAGGCGGGCATCACTCCGTTCGTCACCCTCTATCACTGGGATCTACCGCAAGCGTTACAGGATCGCGGCGGCTGGAGCGAACGCTCGAC
>DAOTYK010000137.1:0-1542 GCA_034434855.1 Thermomicrobium sp. | reverse complement strand
CTCTCCTCCGGAACGAGACCGAGAAGGCGACAAGCGTCCAAGTTCCAGCGAGCGCTCCTCACGTCGACCCCGACACCCCACATCGGGACTATCCGCTCGTGCTGGCTCCCGTGCGAGCGTAGATTGACCTGTGTCACGACGTCGCTGAACACCCCTGAGGGCGCAAAGACCGTCTCCTCGTCCCCGAGGACAAACAGGTCGCCGATGGCATCGAGCGGCAACCGGAAGAGCTGTGCGGCTGTTTCCCGTTCTTCCACGGCGAGAACGCCCGGTAGCCGTGCCAAGACCGTCCGAGCGTGCTCCAGTGACCCGGTCTGGAGAAAGATATAACCGGATCCTCCCATGTTCTGGTGATGGACGACATAGCGATCCTTGATCGGCGGAACGAAGGTCGCCCGGATACCAGCGGCGGCCAGCGCAGCAACGAGGTCGACAGCCCGGGTCTTCGCTCGCATGCCATGGTCGGCTGTGATCACGATACGGTAGTCGTGAGCGCATTCGAGCAGCTCGCCGATTCGCTGGTCGATCCGCCGGACGTAAGCGATCGCCTCGGCCGCATCGGGGGGCCAGCGGTGCATGACGTAATCGGTCGTCGTGCAATAAACCACATCCGGGTGTTCTGTCCGAATGAGATGGAGGAGCACACGGAATGTCCAATCGTCGATCTGGTCGGAGTAGATCGGGGGTGGGGTTCCCAGTATTTGGACGAGCTCGCCGGGTGGGTCTTCCGCGGCGACTGCGAACTGGGTTCCCCGACCGAGAAAACGAACCAGCTTGCGCTTCGAGGTGAGCAGCGCTGTCTTAGCGCCCCGGGCAGCGATGCTTTCCAGCACGGTCGGGCAGCGCAGCGCCTCGCTGGACTCGATGAACTCGCCGCTACCGGTCTTCGGGTCGAAGCGAAAATTGCTCGCGATACCGGTTCGCTCGGGAAACTGGCCCGTGATGATCGCGGCGTGGTTCACGTTCGTGACGCTCGGCAAGACTCCCTCGACCAACGCGAACGAGCTGTGATGACGAAGCGCGTCGCGATGAGGTGGCGATGCGATCGCACCGTCACTCGGACCGAATCCATCGCGGATGCGCAGCAGGGAAGGAGTCTTCATGCTTCACCTAAAGTCCGTACAGCATCGCAAAAATGATCCAGCCAGTCACGGCGACGTAGAGCCAGATGGGAAGGGTCAAGCGGGCGATCGCGCGGTGTCGGCTGAACTGTCGGCGGAACGCCCGACCGAGGGTAACCAGGACGAGGGGACCGAGGATGATGGCGAGGATCGTGTGGGAAATCAAAATGGCGAAGTAGACGAGTCGGACCCAACCCTCCCCGGTATAGAGCTTGGTGCCGAGCAGGAAGTAGCGCAGCACGTAGACGATCAGGAACAGTGCAGCAAACACTGTACCGACCAGCATCGCACGGTGGTGGAACTGGATCCGCCGTAGGCGCACCGCGATGTAGCCGACGAGCACGCTCACTCCGCTGAGCGCGATCAGTGCGGTGTTGACGATCGGTAGCCAGGTTTCCATCGAGCCGAACCTTTCTCGTTC
>DAOTYK010000136.1:0-2576 GCA_034434855.1 Thermomicrobium sp. | reverse complement strand
AACCGGCACCGCGGGCCAATGAGAGTATCGAGGGTGCGTTGGCCGCGAGGCTGCCGGTCAGGGTCGTGTCTTCTCCTGTCGTCCTGGTGCCCCTTCTCTTTTGTGCGCAGTGCACAAGGGTTCCCCGCCATCCTGAGCAGAACGCCGAAGGTGGCGTGCTCCTCCTGTCCTATGCTGGGTCATAGGCGAAGGGTGCTCAAGGTGCGGTGAGCGCGGAGCAGGAGGAGAACCATGTACGGGTCGTGCACATCGCCAGAACACGTTCTCGATCTGATCCGGTCACGTGGTATCCAGATCGTCGATTTGCGCTTTACGGACCTTCCCGGCACGTGGCAACATGCCTCGCTGCCCGCGAGCCAGCTGAGTCTCGCCGATTTCGAGCGCGGTATCGGCTTCGATGGCTCGAGTATTCGGGGTTTCCAGGCGATCGAGGAAAGCGACATGCTCCTCGTGCCGGACCCCAAAACAGCGTTCGTCGATCCCTTCGCGAGCATCCCGACGCTCGTTATGATCTGCAACGTTGTCGACCCGGAGACGCGCCGCCCCTACTCGCGTGATCCGCGCTATGTCGCCCAGAAGGCTGAAGAGTTCTTACGAGCGAGCGGCGTCGCCGATATCAGTTACTGGGGACCAGAGATCGAGTTCTTCCTGTTCGACCACGTGAGCTACGACGTCCTTCCCTATCGGATGGGCTATCTGATCGACTCGCGCGAAGGGTACTGGAACAGCGGCCGGAACGAAGGGACTTCCAACCTCGGCTACACGATTCGGCCGAAGGAAGGCTATTTCCCTGTTCCCCCACACGATACCTTTCAGGAAATCCGCAGCGAGGCTGCACTGATCCTGGAGCGGATCGGTGTGCCGGTCGAGATGCACCACCATGAAGTGGCCACCGGTGGTCAAGGTGAGATCGACATGCGGCGCGACACGCTGACCGCGATGGCTGATAAAGTGATGATCTACAAGTATGTCGTCAAGAATTTAGCGCGCAAGCACGGCATCACCGCCACTTTCATGCCCAAGCCGCTCTTCGGTGACAACGGCAACGGGATGCACACGCACCAGAGCCTCTGGCGGGGCGATCGGAACCTCTTCTACGCCGATTGTCACTACGCAGAGTTGTCGAACCTGGCTCTCAACTATATCGCTGGACTGCTGACGCACGTCGATGCGCTGCTCGCTCTCACGAGCCCGACCACGAACTCTTACAAGCGACTTGTTCCCCACTACGAGGCACCCGTAATGGTTGCCTTTTCCAAGCGCAACCGCAGCGCCTGTGTTCGTATCCCGATGTATACCACCGGCCCAGAGAACGCAGCTGCCAAGCGCATCGAGTTCCGGCCGCCTGATCCCAGCTGCAACCCTTACCTCGCCTTCGCTGCAATGCTCATGGCCGGGCTCGATGGGGTCGTGCGCCAGCTCGATGCGAGTCGATTCGGCCCGCTGGACGTCAACATCTACCACCTCGCCGAGGCTGGGGAGAACTCGGTCAAGAACGTCCCCGGCTCGCTCGCAGCAGCGCTCGACGCGCTCGAACGCGATCATGCTTGGTTGCTCGAGGGTGACGTCTTCACGCGCGACCTGCTAGAGACTTGGATCGCTTATAAACGGGAGAAGGAACTCCGCGAAGTCGAGATCCGACCGCATCCATACGAATTCTACCTCTATTTCGATGTCTGAGGCGACACGATCTTTTCAATGGGTGGGGAAGGACGGAGCCGGTATGGGACCGTGAAGTGAAGGAGTACACTGATGGTCGGCCCGGATGGTCACGGCGCAGCCCCCAGGCCGATCGGGTGGCAAGGGCGCCGCAGGTGGATCGGCAGTGATGGTCGAGTCCGTGAAGGAGGGTTTGCATTGGTCGTCGATACGAGCGTGATCGGTCGTCGTGCTGTTGCGCCGAGCCCGGAGGAGGTGCTCCGGCGCGCGGAAGAGCTCAAGATCGAGTTCGTCAGTCTGCAATTCACCGACATCATGGGGATCGTCAAGAACGTCCAGATTCCCATCGATGTGTTTCCTCACGTCATCGAGCAGGGCCAGTGGTTCGACGGTTCGTCGATCGAGGGGTTCGCGCGCATCGCGGAAAGCGACATGTACCTCATGCCCGACCTTTCGACCTTCGCCCCCATTCCTTGGGATCCCCAGACCGCTCGCGTCATCTGCTGGGTCTACAATCCGAACGGTGAGCTGTTTCCCGGTGACCCGCGGGTCGTCCTCCTACGTCAGCTCGAGCGGGCAGCCAAACTCGGCTTCGTCTACAATACTGGCCCTGAGCTGGAGTTCTTTCTGTTCCGCAAGGAGAACGGCAAGATCATGCCGCTCCCGCATGACCAAGGGAGCTACTTCGACTTGACTACCGACTTGGCTGCCGAGGTGCGCAAGGACATGATCCGGGCGTTGCAGGCCTTCGGCATCAAGGTCGAGGCTGGTCACCACGAGGTCGCCATCGGTCAGCATGAGATCGACTTCGAGTATTCCGATGCGCTGACGACAGCCGACAACGCGATCACCTTCAAGTACACCTTGAAGGCGATCGCTCAACAGCATGACCTGCATGCCACCTTCATGCCCAAGCC
>DAOTYK010000135.1:0-20635 GCA_034434855.1 Thermomicrobium sp. | reverse complement strand
TCCCCCTGCCGGACGAGGCCTACCAGTTGGCCAAGAAGCGCTTCCAGGAACGGAAGACTGGGTCAGTCTTCAAGGGAGTCGAGGTCGGCGTCTCGATCGAGGACGTGCTCAAGCGTGAGGAGTAGCTTCCCGGAGACCGAGAAGACCGGGTACAATCCGCGAGCAGGGGAAAATCCTCCTGCTCGCGGCCGGTCGTTGCCGAGCGAGGGACGGACGTGACGAGCGAGTCGACTCCTGCTCAACTCGCCACATCGATCGACCGCCGAGAGTGGGTCGAGCGTGTCCTCACCGGCACGCAACGAATCGACCGCATCCGCCGCGTCCGCGAGCGAGCGATCCTGACCTTCCTGTTCCTGGCTGCGCTGATCTCGATCGCGACGACGATCGGCATCATCTACACGCTGGGGATCGAGACCTTCCGCTTTTTCCAACGTGTTTCCATCGTCGACTTTTTGACCGATACGCAGTGGACCCCCCTCTTTACCGAGAAGCATTTCGGCATTTGGCCACTGCTCACGGCGACACTCCTGGTCTCGGCCATCGCGATGCTCATCGCCTTACCGATCGGACTCCTCTCGGCGATCGGACTCGCTGAATATGCCCCGGACCGCGTCGCCCGCGTCGTCAAGCCGGTCCTGGAGATCCTCGCCGGTGTCCCGACGGTGGTGTATGGCTACTTTGCCCTGCTCTTCATCACACCGTTGCTCCAACGCTTCATTCCCCAGCTCGAGGTCTTCAACGCGCTCTCGGCTGGCCTGGTGATGGGAATCATGATCGTGCCGCTCGTCGCTTCCCTCTCCGAGGACGCCATGCGGGCAGTCCCGCAGAGTCTCCGCGAAGGTGCCTATGCGTTGGGTGCCACCAAACTCGAGGTCGTCTGGCGTGTTGTGGTACCGTCGTCGCTGTCGGGCATCGTCGCTGCCTTCATTCTGGCGGTCTCGCGGGCAGTAGGCGAGACGATGATCGTCGCCATCGCGATGGGCCAAGTCCCGCGCCTGACCCTCAACCCGTTGGTCGCGATGGAGACGATGACCGCCTACATCGTCCAGGTGAGCCTCGGCGATACGCCGCATGGCACGCTCGAGTACCAGACGATCTTCGCGGTCGGCACCACACTGTTCGTGATCACGATGGCACTGAACCTCTTGAGTTACCGCTTTCTCAAGCGCTTCCGGGAGGTCTACGAGTGAGTGTCGAGCGGATATCCACGACCGACCGCGAGTTCGATCCCCGCTTGCCGTTGCGCAAGCGACTCGGGATGCTCTTCGGCCTCCTCAGCGCGGTCGCGATCGCCATCGGGCTCGTCACGCTCGGGGTTCTCATCGCCGATGTCATCCACGACGGCTGGCGGGCACTTTCCTGGGACTTCTTGACGAGCTATCCCTCGCGGCGTCCCGAGCAAGCCGGCATCCGTTCCGCTCTAGTCGGGACCTTCTACATCTTGATCCTGGTGGCCCTGATCGCCTTTCCGCTCGGAGTCGCTGCTGCTATCTACCTCGAGGAGTTCGCGCCCAAAAACCGGCTCACGGCGACGATCGAGGTCAACTTGTCCAACTTGGCAGCCGTCCCGTCGATCGTCTACGGGTTGCTCGGCCTCGGCGTCTTCGTCCGCACCTTCATGCTCGGCCGTAGTCTCCTCGCAGGAGCCTTGACGCTCAGCCTCCTGGTGCTCCCGATCATCATCATCGCCTCGCGCGAAGCCTTGCGGGCGATCCCCCCCTCGATCCGCGAGGCCGGACTCGCGCTCGGCGCCTCGCACTGGCAGACAGTCCGGCTCTTCGTCCTTCCCGCAGCCTTGCCTGGCATCCTGACCGGTACGATTCTCGCACTGGCGCGGGCGATCGGCGAAACCGCCCCGCTCATCACGATCGGCGCGCTCACCTACGTCGCCTTTACGCCCAAGAGCCTGTTCGATCCGTTCACTGTTCTGCCCATCCAGATCTTCAACTGGATCTCGCGTCCGCAACCAGCCTTCCACGAGCGCGCTGCTGCGGGAATCATCGTGTTGCTGGCCGTGCTCTTGCTCTTCAACGGCCTGGCGATCTTCCTCCGCGCTCGGCTGCAGCGCCGCATCCGCTTCTGAGGGGAGTCCGCCCATGACGATCACTAGTCCGACTCCAGCCCGGTATATCGTGCAGCCAGCGGAACCGGCTGCTCTGCGCATCGAGCGACTCAACATCTGGTACGGCAAGCACCAGGCGATCCGGGATGTGAGCTTCACCATCCCGGCACGTCGGATCACCGCGATCATCGGGCCTTCCGGATGCGGCAAGAGCACGCTGCTGCGCGCCATCAACCGGATGCACGACCTTACGCAGGACGCCCGGGTGGAAGGATCGATCTACTGGGGCGAGATCGACCTGTATGCTCCGACGACCGACCCGGTTTGGGTGCGGCGCCACATCGGGATGATCTTCCAGAAGCCGAATCCATTTCCGAAGAGTATCTTCGAAAATGTCGCGTTCGGTCTCCGCGTCAACGGGTACCGTGGGGACATCGCAGCACGCGTCGAAGAAGCCCTGCGCAAGGCCGCGCTCTGGGACGAGGTCAAGGACAAGCTCCAGCAGAATGCGCTCGCGCTCTCCGGGGGACAGCAACAACGGCTCTGCATCGCGCGCGCGATCGCGCTCGAGCCGGATATCCTGCTCATGGACGAGCCCTGTTCGGCACTCGATCCGGTCGCGACCATGCGGATCGAGGATCTGATGGTCGAACTCGCTCATGCCTACACCATCGTTATCGTCACGCATAACATGCAGCAGGCTTCCCGCGTGTCCCACTACACGGCCTTCCTCCTGGCGGGAGAAGACCGCACCGGAGAATTGATCGAATACGCGCCGACCCGCGAACTCTTCCTGCGGCCACGCGACCGACGGACCGAGGATTACATCACGGGCCGCATCGGCTAGTAGCTCGGAGGGGTCCGACGATGTCCGAGCCGATCGCTGCACTCACCGCTGCGCAAGCTGCTCGCGCCGAAACGGCGTCGCGCGACCGGGCGCTCACGGCGGCTGCCGGTATGGAAATCGAGCGACTCTCCGCCTACTACGGCCACTTCCAAGCGCTCGCCGAGATCACGCTGCCGATCCATCCCAGTGCCGTGACGGCAGTCATCGGCCCCTCCGGGTGTGGCAAGTCGACGTTGATCCGCTGCTTGAATCGACTCCACGAGCTGACGCCAGGCGCGCGGGTGACGGGAAGTGTTCGCCTGGAAGGGGTCGATATTTACGGCGCAGGAATCGACCCCGCTCGCGTCCGCCAACTCGTAGGTATGGTCTTCCAAAAGCCGAACCCGTTCCCGACGCTCTCGATCTACGACAACGTCCTCGCTGGGGTGCGCTTGCACCGGCAACGGCTCTCCCGCACGGAAGCTGATGAGATCGTCGAACGCAGTCTCCGAGCGGCTGCCCTCTGGGACGAGGTCAAGGACAAGCTGAAGGCATCAGGAGCCTCGCTCTCTGGCGGCCAGCAACAACGGCTCTGTATCGCCCGGGCACTCGCGGTGGAACCGCTCGTTCTCCTGATGGACGAACCGACGAGCGCACTCGACCCGATCGCGACCTACCGGATCGAAGAGCTCATCTGGGAACTCAAGCAGCGCTACACCATCGTCATCGTCACCCACAACATGCAGCAAGCGGCCCGCATTGCTGATTATGTCGCCTTCCTGTTGGCTGGCGAGGAGCGGACCGGTCGGCTGATCGAGTTCGATACCGCGCAGCGGATCTTCACCAACCCGAAACGCAAGGAAACCGAAGACTATATCACCGGCAAGATCGGCTAGCTCCTCGCTACATTGCGGCGTACACTTGGACCACTCAGCACCCCGCAAGAGCGCCGATTCGTTCCGGTCTGGAGGGGGACGAACCCGAGCAAGGAAGGAGACGACATGGCAACGCGTGCCCGCCTGGAATTCGAGCGTGACCTCCAACTGCTGCGCCAGGATCTCTTGAACCTGGGTAGCATGGTGGAAAAGGCAGTCGAACGCGCGGTCGAGGCACTCAGGCGTTACGACACGAAGTTGGCGCAGGATGTGATCGAGCACGACCGCGAGATCGACGAACGCAGCTATGCGCTGGAGGAGCGCGCATTGCTGCTCATCGCGACCCAGCAACCGATGGCTTCCGATCTCCGGATCATCGCCGCGACCCTCTTCATCATCGGGGAACTGGAGCGCATCGGTGACTACGCAGAAGGGCTGGCCAAAATCGCGATCCGCTTGAGTGCCTGGCCACCCCTCAAGCCCTTGATCGATATCCCACGCATGGCGGAGATCGCGATCGACATGCTGCGCCAAGCACTCGATGCGTTCATCGAAATGGATCTCGAGCGCTGCCGTACCATCTGGCGCCGGGACGACGAGGTCGATGGACTTTACGATCAGGTCTACCGAGAACTCTTGACCTACATGATGAGTGACCCTCGCACGATCGAGCGGGCCACTCTCTTGCTCTGGGCAGCACACAATCTCGAGCGGATCGCTGATCGCGTGACCAATATCTGCGAGCGCATCGCCTTCGTCATCACCGGCGACCCACGCGCGCTCGTCAGCCCGGGCGAACCGGATTATCCTGGAGAACGGGAAGCCGAGTACGACGTGGAGTGACGAGAGGAGCGAGGAATGCTCTGGGCCGCAGTGATCCGCTACGGGAACCCGGACAAGATCAAGGAAGTGCGCCCGGTTCATCGCCAGTACCTCAGTGCACTGCGCGAGCGAGGCAAACTGTGGGCCTCGGGACCGTTCGTCGATGACAGCGGTGCGCTCATCATCTATCAAGCCGAGAACGAAGAGGAAGCCCGCCAGCTCATCGAGGGAGACCCCTTCTACGCTGCCGGCGTCTTTCAGGATATCCAACTCAAGCCATGGAATATCGTCTTCACACCGCCAGCCTCATGACCGAACACGCTGGCCGTGCTACGATCGTGCTGCCGCAAAAGCATCGGCGGCCTGCGTTCACTCGGTTCCTGCCCGGGAGGCGAAGAATGACGACCGAAACCGGAATTCGCACCTACGGCCTGCTCATCGACGGCCAGTTCGTCCCCGCCGCGAGCGGCGAGACGTTCCCCACCTACAATCCGGCGACGAACGAGGTGATCGGTTACGTCGCCAAGGCGAGCCGGGAGGATGTCGACCGTGCGGTCCGAGCAGCCCGTCGTGCCTTCGACGAGGGTCCCTGGGGGCGCATGACGCCCAACGAGCGAGCTCGCTGCTTGCGCCGTGTCGGCGAGATCCTCCGCGAACGCGTCGACGAACTGGCTCATCTGGAGACGCTGAACTGCGGGAAGATCATCGTCGAGTCGCGGATGGACATCTTGTCCGCCGCCAACTGTTTCGACTATTACGCCAACCTGACCGGTCAGATCTGGGGCGAGACGATCCCGATGAACGGGCCGCTCCTCGACTACACGGTTCGCGAACCGTATGGGGTATGCGGACAGATCATTCCTTGGAATTTTCCGATCCTCATGGCCGCATGGAAACTGGCACCGGCACTCGCGGCCGGCAACACGGTCGTCCTCAAGCCTGCCAGCTATACCCCGATCACTGCGCTCGTTCTGGGACAGATCTGCCTCGAAGCCGGTATCCCTGAAGGCGTCGTCAACGTCGTGACCGGGCCGGGCAGCGAGGTCGGTGCCGCGATTTGCGAGCACCCGCTCGTCGACAAGATCGCCTTCACCGGCGAGACGGAGACCGGTCGCGAGATCTTGCGCCTGAGTGCGGGGACGATCAAAAAGGTTTCCCTCGAACTCGGGGGCAAGTCGCCGAACATCGTCTTCCCGGACGCCGACCTCGAAGAGGCAGTCAACGGCTCGCTCTTCGCTATCTTCACCAATGCGGGTCAGCGCTGCACGGCACGCACCCGTCTCCTGCTGCACGAGTCGATCCATGATCAGTTCATGGATCTCTTCCTGCGCAAGGCATCCGCTCTGCGGATCGGTGATCCGTTGGACGAGCGCACCCAGCTCGGTCCGTTGGTCTCGCGTCGCCAGTGCGAGCGCGTCCTGAGCTACGTCGAGCGCGCCAAGGCTGAAGGGGCTACGCTCCGCTTGGGGGGGAAGCGACCGGACGACCCGGCGCTCCAGCGCGGGAACTTCGTCGAACCGACCATCTTCGACGAGGTGCAGCCCCAGATGACGATCGCCCGCGAGGAAGTCTTCGGTCCCGTGCTCGCCGTCATTCCGTTCCGCACCGAAGACGAGGCGGTCGAGATCGCCAATGCGACGATCTACGGGCTCGCCGCCACGATCTGGACGAACGACATCAAGCGAGCGCACCGCCTGGCGGCACGGATCAAGGCCGGCAACATCAGCATCAACTATCCTGTCGTCAATCCACCGGAGGCCCCCTTCGGTGGCTTCAAGCAGAGTGGCATCGGACGAGAACTCTCGCGTCACGCGCTCGACCTCTACACGCAGGTCAAGAATGTCGTCGTCGGGTTGAGCGAACAACGCTTCGACTGGTACGGAAACTGGCCACCAGGACGGTGACACTGGCCCTTCGATCAAGGAGCGAGAAAGGAAGGCCAGCCCGCCGCCGCGAGCTGGCCTTCGCGTTCGAGATAGCGCAGCACGGTCGCGATGAAGGTTCCATGACTCCAGCTCAACGGGCTGACAGAGAGCGGATCGCCTGTCTCCGGATGGACCTGCTCGGCCAGCACGCCACTCGGTAGCGCATGTGCAGCGACCCACTCGAGCAACTCCAGGGCACGAGCGAGTTCCGCGGGAGAAGTCGCCCGCGCGATGTACCAATCCGCAAGCCACAGCGTGCAGATGAACCAGGGATTGCCAGGAATGCGCTCGATATCGCGACTCATCTGGTAATAGTAGTCGTCCTCGTAGCGGGCGAGGCCTCCGACCGGCGTCTTCACCCACAGTCGTTCCTCGACTGCCTGCATCGTGGCGACGACGCGCGGATCGCGCGCCGGGAACAACCCGAACAGGAATAGCCCAGCCAGGCTAGCATCGATCGTCGGGTCAGGCTCGATGTTCCCCTGCGCATCGACCGTGAGCATGCGAGCAAAGCGCCCGAGCTCCGTTCGGAAGAGGTAGCGGCTCGCCGCAGCGCGGATACCATCGGCAGCACGATCCCACCCCTCGGCGAACTGGTCATCACCGAAGATGCGCGCCAAGCGGGCCGCAGCACGCAACCCGGCCACGACAGCTGCCACCGTGAACGTGTGGATACCGCGTCGCTCTTCCCAGAGGTCATACGAGGGCGCGGGCAATCCGGTGACTGGATCGCGATAGGAAGCCAGGAAACGCCCGCACGGAACGACCACTGAGCTGTACAAGCCGCGGAGAAGTTCCAAGTCGCGGGTCTTGCGATAGTAATCCCAGAGCGTCATCAGCACGAGAGCAGTACTGTCCTCCTGGATCGGGAACTGGAGGTCACCGGTCGGACTCGACCAGGGATGCCAGCTCGACCCGGCTGAGCCATCCGGGTTGTACTTGTGTAAGAAAAATCCGTAGTGGGTGACCAGGTCACCGATGAAGGTGAAGAAGCGCCGCGCCAGTTCCGGATAGCCGGCATCCAACAACGCACTGGCGATGAGCGCGCCATCGCGCGGCCAGACGTAGCTGTACGTATCACGACCGAATTGGAGAATATCGGAGTCGTTGGCCGCGAGGATGGCTCCACCCTCGTCGATCTGCGTCCGCAGGATCAACAAACTTTGTCGGTAGAGGCGCTGGAGGGTCGGCGAGAGAGAGGCCAATCCCGGGGGATCCGGCTCGATCCAGCTCTGCCAATAGCGCCGAACGCGGGTCAGCAAGGCTTCCGGGCCCAGCTGGAGCACCGTCTGGTGCAACCGGTAGACATCGGCGAAACGGAGCCCGGCGGCCATCCAGAACGTGGCTTTTCCCTCACTACCGGCCGGAAGCAAGAGTTCCAGTCCGCCGATCGAATCGACCGATCCCTGCGCGATCGGGTTCCCGCTCAACACCCCGTCCTCGGCATCGCGCCAGGTCCCCTCATGCCCGCGGAACGCCTTGTTCCCGCACGCGAAGCAGTGGTAACCGGGACGATCGCCGGCCCAACCGGAAAACCAGAAGTAACGTTTTCCCTTGTAGTGCACGAGTGCTCGCGCCGTGGGTTCGTAGTACACCGTCTCACCATCGGCGTAGCCCCACAGGTACCCATCGAAATGGAGAAACAAACGCACAGTCCGCGGGATCGGCCGCTCGTTCCGGACCATCACCCGCCGTATCCAGAGATCGTGCTCGAGAGCCACGGCATCCTGACAGACGAGTGTCAGGCCGAGTCGCGAGTGGTGCAAGCGAACGTCCGTCACCAGCGTGCGTTCTTCGTAGCGGAGATCGCGCTCCCACCCCTCGTCGGAGAACCAGGCGAATTCACCATCGCACCAGATGCCGAAGCGATTGAGGCGCCCCTGCGTATGGTTTTCCTGCCCCACTCGGGGGAAGTAGACATCGCGCAGGGTATACGTCCGGTCGAACGCGAGAAGCAATCGTCCGTTGCCGATCGGAAGATCGCGCGGCATCGCTGCACCCTTTTCGTCAAGTCATCGCGGAGAGACCGAGCAGCTGCTCGAGTCCATAGCGGGCGACGCTCGTCACCGTCATGATCGCGAGCGCACTCGCCACTGCGGCGAGGGCAGCACGGCGGAGCTCGTGCCAACTCGTTGCACATTCGATCCGGCCGATCAGCGCCAAGACGACCGGCCAAGTGAGCAGCGTCAATGTGAGGAGCGCTGCCAGGACGAGCCCCACCGCTACCAACGGAAACCAGAAGACCGGCCCCCGCCAGACGAACCAGCCGAAAGCGGTCAGCGCTGCGGCGAGCGGCATACCGTCGCGCCGCAACCCGAACACGGTGCCCGAGTCGCGCAGATCAGGGCGCCAACTCGTCGACTGGAAGACCCACCAGAGCATGGTGCCGAGCGCGACGCCTGTCCAGGCACCGGTGGCATAGCGCAGCAGGTTGTGCGGCGAATACAGCGACCGCAGGCCGAGGTCGAGCACCAGCGAGTTCAGGCCATCGACGGCGAGCGCCACGACCCCAGTAGCGAGGAACCCGATCGCGAGCGGAGAAGGAGGCGCAGCTGCCCGGCGAGCGGCTCGCCGGGCGAGCCAGGCGACCGTCGCCGCGGAACCTGCATAGATACCGGTCATCCGAGCATCGAAGGGCAACTGGTACGGGCCGAACCAGAAGGAATGACTCGGCCGTTGGGCACACAACCCCTGCAAGGCCGCACGGGTCGCCAGTTCGAGTTGACTCGGCGCAACGGACCACAGCAGCGCGACCGCCGCCAGGAGAGCGAGCGGCGGCAACAACGACGCCCACTCGACAGGCATCCGCTGTCTGCTGTGATCGCTCCGCTCCATCACGCGCTCGCTTTCGCAGCGTTCCAGCATAGCATGCAGCACGCTCCCTGCCGACGAGGACCGATGGGCCTGTCCGGACAGGTTGATCGTACACTCCGCGTGGCGTACGATTGCCGCCGTGCCGGCCGGTGAGGCGGGCCATCCGAGGGGGACGCGATGCAGGGGAGCCGACTGACGCGACGGATGCTCCTGCGCGTGGCTGGCGGAGTCATCGCAGCGACGGTCACGGAGTTGCGGAGCGGTCAGGCGCGTGGCGGGGTGATCCGAAGGACCAGTTGGTTCGTCGACGGTCCGTTTCCCACAGCTGGCCAGATCCTCACACCGGTCTATCCGTTGCCGTTTTCCTTCCGCAGCGTCGAGGTGAGCTGGCAGGCCTCGGTTCCCCGAGGTGCGCTGTTCCAGATCGCGGTCCGCCTGCGCAGCGACGGTGAGACCTGGAGCGACTGGATCCCACTCACCGCCGATCCGCACACGCCACCAGCCCAGGACGATGGCTGGACCTATGCTCCACCGATCCTCGCCAGCGGACGAGCCGTCCAACTCGGGATCGCCTGCGAGCCAGGCATCGGGGGAGTGGGGCCACGAGTCACAGCGATCCGCGTGACCGCGGTCGAGGTCTCGTCGAGCGACTTCCAGTGGTTGGCGAACGACGAGCTCATCGATGGCTGGATCGTCCCTCGAGCCGGATGGGGAGCGGATGAATCGCTGCGTTTCGACGAAAATGGGAAGGAAATCTGGCCACCGCGCTACGCACCGATCGAGAAGGTCATTATCCACCATACCGCGACGCGCAACGATCCACCTGATCCGGCTGCGACGATCCGAGCCATCTACGCCTATCACGCGGTCACGCTCGGTTGGGGCGATATCGGCTACAACTTCATCGTCGACTGGCAAGGACGGGTCTACGAAGGACGATCCGGTGGTCCCAATGTCGTCGGTGCCCATACCGCCGGGTACAATACCGGGACGCTCGGGATCGCCGTGCTGGGAGACTTCACGACGACCGATCCCCCGCGGGTCGTCCTCGACGCCTTGGCGCGTCTCATCCGGACACGGGCAGGCCATCTCGACCCAGCCGGCATCGGTCCGTTCCGCGATCTCGTGGATGTTCCCAACATCGGTGGACACCGCGACTACAACATCACCGAATGCCCGGGTGACCGACTCTTTGCACAGTTGCCGCTCCTCCGCGGCATGCTCAAAGGAACCGGTCCGATCGTCTTCCCCTCCAAGCCGCGGCGCTTGGAACCCAAGGCCCAACTGGTCAGCGTGACCTTCACACCAGCGAGCGAGTTGTACGCCGGGACACTCGTCCGGGTCGACGCGGTCGTCCGCAATGTCGGGCCGATCGAGCTGCCCACCCAGGGACCGCCACCAGGATTCATCTACGAAGAAGGCCAGACTTTCGATAGCGTCGGCTTTCCGAAGGAGGAAGGAGCCTTTCGCGTCGGCGTCGATTTCGAAGGCAACACTGGCGTGCCCAACCCGTTCCGGTGGGGGCTCCCTGCCCCGCTCCCACCCGGACAGGAAGCGACCGTGACCGGATTCATCCGCTTACGGTCCGTGCGCAGCTGGCGCTTGACCGCCAGCTTGGTGCGCGAGTACGTGCGCTACGAGCAACAAGGCGTCTTTCCGAAGGACCTCACCACCCTGCCGCCTCCGACTGCTCCGGTCCCACCGAGCAGCGATCCGGACATGATCTACTTCGAGGTCACCCAACACAATGTTCCGCGCTTGTTCTACGAGTACTGGCGAGCGAACGGGGGACTCGAGCGCTTCGGCTATCCACTGACCGAACCGTTCGTGGAGATCTCCGCGACCGATGGGCAACAGTATCTCGTGCAGTACTTCGAGCGAGCGCGCTTCGAGCACCACCCCGAGTTAGCTGGGACACCGTTCGAGGTCTTGCTGGGCCTGCTCGGCGTCGAGCGGACACGCGGGCGCGAGAACGAGCCAGCGTTTCAGCCAGTGGAGCGGCCAACCGATCCGCAGATCGATTACTTCGTCGAAACACGCCACACCTTGCGGCCACCCTTCCAGGCGTACTGGTGGAGCCGCGGCGGCCCCGCCGTCTTCGGTTATCCGATCAGCGAACCGTTCGAGGAAGTGAGCAAAACGGACGGGCAACGCTACCTCGTCCAGTACTTCGAACGGAATCGCATGGAGTACCACCCCGAACTGGCCGGAACCCGCTTCGAGATCCTGCTCGGCCATCTTGGCCGCGAGACACTGATCGATCGCGGCTGGCTTCCCGGCGCTTGAACTTGGTCAGCTCACGAGCGAGCGAGTGGCTGCCGAACGAGCGAGCAGGTCACTTCGCTCAGGATACCGAACTCGATCCGGCTCGCTCTCTGGACCCCATCGGCATCGGAAAACCCGCGTCCGCGGGGAGGCGAGAAACCGATCCACAGCACACAGCCGAGGAGCGGCACGATCACGGTCAGCGCAACGGTGAGGCATGCGTCAAGCGAGACGGAGACGAGGCGCGCTCCACCGAAGACGATCCCCTGCAAGGCATGGACGGAGACGAAAGCATTCCGCTGGAGATCGGTGAGGAGGACGATCAGCAGCACCACGAGCGCCCGGTGCCCCGACGAACCGGTCGTCTTCCGTACCGGGTCGGAGTCGAGCGAATCCGGGATTTTCGGCTGCGCCATCGGTTCGGTCCAAAGGGGGCTTCTCCTCGGGAAACTCCTTCCGTCAACGAATCGTTCGTCCCTCGGAGTCGTTGCCCCCTGGCCACCCCCTCAGCACCCCCTCGCTCACCGGTCACGTTGCGGCGAACCCGAGCCCGAGCCGCCGCAGCGAGCAAAAGCGCCCATGCCCGATCACGAGATGATCGACCACCTCGATCCCGAGCAGGGTTCCCGCCTCGACCGCACTCTCGGTCAGCTCGATATCCTGACGAGACGGTGTCGGGTCACCGGACGGATGGTTGTGGAGCAAGACGAGTGCCGGAGCGTTGGCACGGATAGCCTCCCGGAACAACTCGGCGATCCGCACCTGGGCGCCGTTCACGTGCCCCTGTGCGACCGTCACCGTGCGCAACACGCGGTTCCGGGTATCGAGCAGCACGACCCGGAGCTGTTCCTGCTCCAAGGTCGCCATTTCCGCCCCAGCGATCGCGTACACGTCTTCCGGTGTGCGGATCACCGGACGCTCTTCCGGTTGAGCCAGCGCGAGCCGTCGCCCGAGTTCGAGTGCCGCCTTGAGCTTGGCAGCCTTCGCCTCGCCGAGTCCGTGAAAACGCCGCAGACTGGCGAGATCAGCTCTGGCCAAGCCGACGAGTCCACCGAACTCGACGAGCAAGCGCTGCGCCAGGTCGAGCACCGACTCGCCACGTGTCCCCGTGTTCAGGATGATGGCCAGGAGTTCCGCATTAGTCAACACTTCCGGCCCATACTGCTGGATCCGCTCGCGCGGCCGCTCGCTCGCTGGCAACTCCTTGATCGAATGATACGTGGCACGATTTCCGCTCATCGTTCCGCAGTTCGCGCACGAAGAGACCGATGCGACCGATGCCGCCAGTGTGCCGCTCGACGAGGCGTTCGTCAAGGGCCAGGCATTCCATTGCGCTCCACCACCTCGCCGGAGTGTCCTCACGACAGGACCGATTCAGCGCACGAAAGAGCCAGTGCGGCACGACTGCTATACTTACCGATGGCGCCGCGGCAGTCGCTGCGGCGCCACACTCCAGGGACGTATCCCGGAACGAGGAGACGAGCGTGATCTTCAGTCGTTTTTTCCGCCGGCGGACCCCACCCAGTCCACAACTCGAATCGGGATTGAAGCGCAGCCGGCAGGGAATCTTTCGCCAGATCGTCCAACTTTTCGAGCGTTCGCAAATCGACCGCGAACTCTTCGACGACTTGGAAGCGTTGCTCATTCAGGCCGACCTCGGCGTCGCGACGACCGAAGCCTTGCTGGAACGGCTCCAAGAGGGCGTGCGACGTGGCGAGATCCGCGACCCGGTCGAGGCGCGCGAGGCGCTGCGCGAGGAGATGGTCGCTCTGCTCGAGGCGGCAATGCGCAACCGCCGGGTGAAGATCTACCAGCGAGGGGTTCCCTTCGTCTCTCTGGTCGTCGGCGTCAATGGGACCGGAAAGACGACGACGATCGCCAAGTTGGCCCGGTATCACCTGGATCAGGGGCGGACGGTCCTGCTCGTCGCGGCCGATACCTTCCGCGCGGCAGCGATCGATCAGCTCAAGGCGTGGGGCGAACGGCTCGGTGTGCCGGTCATCGCGCACGCACCTGGCGCGGATCCAGGCGCTGTCGTGTTCGATGGCATGCAGGCAGCTCACAATCGGGGCATCGATGTCTTGCTGATCGATACTGCTGGCCGACTGCACACCAAGTCGAATCTGATGGCGGAGCTGGCCAAGATCCGACGCGTCATCCAGCGACACGTGCCGGACGCCCCACACGAGGTGCTGCTCGTCATCGACGCGACGACCGGGCAAAATGGCCTCAACCAGGCCCGGGTCTTCACGGAAGCAGCTGGCGTGACGGACATCGCGCTGACGAAGCTGGATGGGACGGCCAAGGGAGGAATCGCCTTCGCCATCGCGCGCGAACTCGGCATCCCGATCGCCTACGTGGGGACGGGTGAGAAGCCAACCGACTTCGCCGAGTTCGATCCGGAAGCCTACGTCGACGCCCTGTTCTTCGGGGACGAGGAGGATTGACCATGTTCGAGGCGCTGACCGACCGCTTGACCCAAGTCTTCCAACGTATCGGTCGCAAGGGGCGCCTCACCGAAGAGGACGTCGATGAGGCACTGCGTGAAGTCCGACGCGCCCTCTTGGAAGCCGACGTCCACTACACAGTCGTGCGCGACTTCATCGCCGCGGTCCGCGAGCGTGCAGTCGGCGAAGAGGTGCTACGCTCCCTGACACCGGCCCAGCAAGTGATCGCCATCGTCCACCAGGAACTCGTGCGCGTGCTCGGCAGCGAGCGAGTTCCACTTCAGTGGGCCGCCCAGCCGCCGACGATCATCATGCTCGTCGGCTTGCAGGGTTCGGGCAAAACGACGCAAGTCGC
Organism: Thermomicrobium sp.; assembly: GCA_034434855.1. Lineage (GTDB taxonomy): Bacteria > Chloroflexota > Chloroflexia > Thermomicrobiales > Thermomicrobiaceae > Thermomicrobium. The sequence continues at coordinate 6,244 of DAOTYK010000135.1, read as the reverse complement.
GAAACTCGGCTATCACCTGCGCAAAGAGGGACGCCGGCCGCTGCTCGTCGCAGCTGATATCTATCGGCCAGCCGCGATCGAGCAGTTGCGGACGCTGGGCAAGCAACACGATCTTCCCGTCTACGACGAGGGGACCAAGGCTGATCCGGTCGAGATCGTCAAGCATGCGGTCAAGGTCGCCCGCGACCAGGGCTACAACCCGGTCATCGTCGATACAGCGGGTCGGTTGCAGATCGACGAGCCGATGATGCAGGAACTCGAGCGGATCGTCGAGGCAGTCCGCCCGACCGAGATCCTGCTCGTCGCCGACGCCATGACTGGGCAAGAGGCGGTCAATGTCGCCAAAGAGTTTCACCGGCGTCTTTCGCTGACCGGCCTCATCTTGACCAAGATGGACGGTGACGCGCGCGGTGGTGCTGCGCTCTCCATTCGAGCTGTGGTCGGGGTTCCCATCAAGTTCATCGGAACGGGTGAGCGAGTCGATGCGCTCGAACCCTTCTATCCTGATCGACTGGCGACCCGCATTCTGGGGATGGGCGATGTCCTCTCTCTGATCGAAAAAGCCCAGCAGCAGATCAGCCAGGAGGAGGGGAAGAAACTCCAAGAAAAACTGCTCGCGGGCACCTTCGATCTGGAAGACTTCTTGCGGCAGTTGCAACAGGTCAAGAAGATGGGTCCGCTGACGCAGCTCTTGGAGATGATCCCCGGTATGGGTCAGCTGCTGCGCCAGCAGCAGGTGCAGATCAGCGACGACGAGTACAAGCGGATCGAGGCGATCATCCTCTCGATGACCCCCGAGGAGCGGCGCAACCCCGACATCATCAACTACAGTCGGCGCCGACGCATCGCACAGGGGAGCGGCACGACGATCGCCGAGGTCTCGCAGCTGTTAACGCAGTTCAAGCAGATGCAGCGGATGATGGCCGAACTCGGACAGCTGGCTGCTGGACGCAGCCGCGGCCCGCTGCGCGGTCTGCTCGGAGCCGGCAACGCATTCCCTGGCTTGCCGGGGCTGGACGGTTTCCCGGGGATCGGCACCGCACCAGCTCGACCGCAATCAGCAGCCCACCACGGTCGACACCAGAACAAGAAGAAAAAGAAGAAGCGCCGCTGAGCGGCACGAGGACCACCACGGACCATGACGACACGAATCGCGACGATCACGGGCTATCTCGTTCGGTCGCTCGCTCATCTCCCCATCTTTTACAAAGTTTTGATCGCTAATTCTCTGATCGTGGTCGCTGGAGCCATCGCCGGAACCACGCTCACGCTACTGAGCACGGGAAACACTGAACATCTTTTCGAACTCGTCGCACTCTTCGCGATCACGGGGACCTTCCTCTCGGTCCTCATCAACTGGATCGTTCTCCGTGCAGCCTTTCGCCCCATCGATGTCTTGGAGCAGACCGCCGACGAGGTGCGACGCGGCAACTTCCACGTCCGGGCACCATCCGTTCCGCTCAGCGATCCCGATCTGGAGAACTTGACCGCGACGTTCAACGCGATGCTGGATACGCTCGTCGGCTACCAGCAACGCCTGCGGGAACTCTCCCAGCGCGTCCTGACCGCTCAGGAAGAGGAGCGACAGCGGATCGCCCGCGAGCTGCACGATGATCCGGCACAGAGTCTGACCGCACTGCTGGTCCTGCTCAAGATGCTGCACGATCGGCAACAGCCGACCGATGGACGAGCCCTCCAGGAACTGATCGACCTGACGACCGCGACCCTCGAGTCGATCCGCGCCATCGCGCAGGAACTGCGCCCTCCCGTGCTGGACGACTTTGGCCTCGCCGCAGCGCTGGAAGGCTTGGCAGCGCAATACCGGCAACGTTTCGGCCTCCCGGTTCATGTCCATGTCCGCGGGCAACGGCAGCGACTGCCACCGGAGATCGAGCTCGCACTCTATCGGATCGTCCAAGAGGCGCTGACCAATGTGGCCAAGCACGCGGACGCGACACAGGCGACGATCGACCTGCAATTCCGGGAGGGCGCTGTTTCGGTGCGGATCGAGGACGACGGCCGGGGCTTCGAACCGCGAGAGGGCCTCGGACGTGGACTCGGACTGTTCGGGATGCGCGAGCGCGCCGAACTGGTTCACGGGACGTTCGCCCTCGAGAGCCAGCCCGGCCAGGGAACCCGCATCACGGTCACGGTACCACTCGAGTCGCGAAGCGAGTTCGCGAGTACGACAGGAGTCCGAGCATGACGACGAACAAGATCCGCGTTCTCTTAGCTGACGATCACCCGATCGTGCGCGTCGGTCTACGTGCTCTTTTGGAAGCGGAGCCGGACATCGCAGTAGTCGGTGAAGCTGGGACGGCCGACGAAGCGGTCGAGTTGGCTCGTACGCTGCAACCCGATGTGGCGGTCTTGGACATCAGCATGCCCGGCAACGGCTTGGAAGCCTTGCGTCGCATCGCCAGTCTCGGCCTCCCAACCCGCACGTTGATTCTCACCGTGCACGCTGAGGAACGCTACCTCTTGCCGGTGCTGCAGGCAGGCGGGTCAGGATACGTGCGCAAGTCGAGTTTGCACACCGACCTGGTCGAGGCGATCCGCACGGTCGCCCGCGGCGAGGTCTTCATCGACCAAGCGGCCGCCCGTACCCTGCTGCAGGGTTACTTGGACCATGCGCGGACCGGCGAGGTGCAAGACCCCGCGCAACTCCTTTCCGAGCGGGAACGGGAAGTGCTTCGGCTCACCGCAGCCGGGTACACGGCACAAGAAATCGCGGACCAGTTGTTCCTCTCCCCCAAGACGGTCGAGACCTACCGGCATCGCGTCATGCAGAAGCTGGGCTTTTCGCGCCGCTCCGAACTCGTCCGCTTCGCGCTCCGCATCGGGTTGTTGGATCCTCAAGCCGAGTGAGCCAGCTTGGCACAACGCGCGATCCGCGAGTGAAAGCCCTCGCGGTTCTTGGCAGCAGCGCCACGCTCGTCAGTCACCGGGACGTACCGAGGAAAGCGAGTAGCTCGCCACTGACAATCTACCCGCGTCCGTACGCTGACACTCTTGCATCATGCAGCGGACACTGGTACACTACCCACAGGCTGTACGTACAGCGGAAACGACGAAGAGTCGAGTCGCACATTTGACCGGAAGACACATCTAGACAGCTCCGGTCAGGGCGACTACACTAGAGCTTGAGTCGAATGAAACCGACAGGTGCCAGATCTAGTAGCAACGTCGGTTTCGCTCCGAACTGGTGCCTGGCCCGAACGCGGAAGGGATTGTGGGGGGCAAACATGCGAGCGGAACACAGGAATGGCCAGGAGCGCTGCGGTCTGACGATTCCGCGCTTCTACACCGAGGCCGGGCAGGATCCCTATGAAACGGTCAAATGGGCCCGGCGGACCTCGCGCATCACGAATCCGGACGGCACGGTCATCTTCGAGATGACCGATGCCGAGGTCCCCGAACACTGGTCACAGGTGGCGACCGATATCGTCGTCTCCAAGTACTTCCGCAAGGCCGGGGTGCCACAGCTGGACGAACAGGGTCGACCGATCCTCGACGATCAGGGTAATCCGGTCCTCGGCCCGGAACGCAGTGTCCGGCAAGTCGTGCGTCGGCTGGTCGGCTGCTGGCGCGATTGGGGGGAGCGCTACGGCTACTTCGCCACAGCAGAAGACGCCCAGGCATTCGAGGACGAACTCGCCTACATGCTGCTCCACCAGATCGGCGCACCCAACTCTCCCCAGTGGTTCAACACCGGACTGTACTGGGCCTACGGGATCGCTGGGCCACCGCAGGGTCACTGGTACGTCGACCCCGAGACGGGGGAACTGCGGCAGTCCCCGGACGCCTATTCCCATCCCTCTGCCCATGCCTGTTTCATCCAGTCGGTCGAGGACGATCTGGTGAATCCGGGAGGGATCTTCGACCTGGTTCTTCGGGAAGCGCGCGTCTTCAAGTACGGTGCCGGTTCCGGAACCAACTTTTCCAAGATCCGCGCAGAGGGGGAACCACTCTCCGGTGGCGGCACATCGTCCGGCTTGATGAGCTTTCTCAAAGTTTTCGATCGAGCCGCTGGTGCCATCAAGAGCGGTGGAACCACCCGCCGTGCCGCCAAGATGGTCGTCGTCGATATCGACCATCCGGACATCGAGAAGTTCATCCGCTGGAAGGCCGAAGAGGAAAAGAAGGTCGCGGCGCTCGTCGCCGCCGGCTACTCGGCCGACTTCAATGGCGAGGCCTATGCCACCGTTTCGGGACAGAACTCGAACAACTCCGTTCGCGTACCGGACGAGTTCATCCGCGCCGTGCTCGAGGACCGCGACTGGCACTTGCGCTGGCGCACCGATGGCCGGATCGCCAAGACGATCCGCGCACGCCAACTCTGGCAAATGATCGCTGAGGCAGCCTGGCAGTGCGCTGATCCAGGTATCCAGTACGATACGACGATCAACGACTGGCACACCTGCCCAGCTTCCGGCCGCATCAACGCCTCGAACCCGTGCTCCGAATACATGTTCCTCGATGACACAGCCTGCAATCTCGCCTCGCTCAACCTGCTCAAGTTCTACGATGCGAAGACCGGTCACTTCGACATCGCGGCCTTCCGCCATGCCGTGCGGCTCTGGACGATCGTGCTCGAGATCACGGTCCTCATGGCGCAGTATCCGAGCCGCGAGATCGCCTGGAACAGTTACCGCTTCCGCACACTGGGGCTGGGTTACGCCAATCTGGGCTCCCTCTTGATGACGATGGGGCTGCCCTACGACTCGGACCGTGCGCGAGCCGTCGCCGCCGCCATCACCGCTATCATGACCGGCGAGGCCTACGCGACCTCGGCCGAGATGGCGGCGGTTCTCGGACCGTTCCCTGCCTTCCCGGAGAACCGGGAGCACATGTTGCGCGTCATCCGCAACCACCGCCGTGCCGCCTACGACGCGCACCCCGAGGAATACGAGGGGTTACACATCGCACCGCAAGGACTGGATGCCACGCAATGTCCACCCGAACTCGTCGCGGCTGCCCGCGAGGCCTGGGACCGAGCCCTGGAACTCGGGGAACGATTCGGGTATCGGAACGCTCAAGCGACGCTCTTGGCACCGACCGGGACGATCGGCTTGCTCATGGACTGCGATACGACCGGGATCGAGCCGGACTTCGCGCTCGTCAAGTTCAAGAAGCTCGCCGGTGGTGGCTACTTCAAGATCGTCAACCGCTCGGTCGCGCCCGCGCTGGAGCGCCTGGGCTATACCCCCGAGCAGATTCAGGACATCCTCGCCTACGTGCTCGGCACGCTCCGGCTCGACGGCGCCCCACACATCAACCGCGAGACGCTGCGAGCGCGCGGCTTGACCGATGACGAGTTGCAGCGCATCGAGGCCGCTCTGCCCAGCGTGTTCGAGCTCCGGCACGCCTTCTCCCCGCACGTCGTCGGCGAAGCAACGTTGCGCCGTCTCGGCTTCTCGCCCGAGCAGTGGAACCAGCCGGGCTTCGATCTTCTGGCCGCGCTCGGTTTCACCGCCGAGGAAATCGAGGAGGCCAACGACGTCATCTGTGGACGGCAAACCGTGGAGGGAGCACCGCATCTCGCGCCCGAGCACCTGCCGGTCTTCGATTGCGCCAACAAGTGCGGTAAGCACGGCACGCGCTTCATCCACTACATGGGGCATATCCGGATGATGGCTGCCGTGCAGCCCTTCCTCTCCGGAGCGATTTCCAAGACGATCAACATGCCGCACGAGGTAACCGTCGAAGACGTCGCCAACGCCTACTTCGAGGGTTGGCGGCTCGGTCTCAAGGCACTGGCGATCTACCGCGATGGCTCCAAGCTCTCCCAACCGCTCTCGACACGCAGCAGCAGCGAGAAGGACAAGAGCGAGCGAGCCAGCACAGCGCCCAGCCAGGCACCGCAGCCCGAGCGACAGGTCGAGGTCGTGGTCGTCGAGCGACCACGGCGCCGCCCCTTGCCGCCGAAGCGACGCGGGTTCACCTACGAGGGCCGTGTCGGTGGGCAGAAGGTCTATCTCCGCACCGGTGAGTACGAGGACGGGACCCTCGGCGAGATCTTCGTGGATGTCGCCAAGGAAGGAGCTGCTTTCCGCAGCCTCATGAACTGCTTCGCCATCGCAATCTCCAAGGGTCTCCAATATGGAGTCCCGCTAGAGGAATTCGTCGATACCTTCACCTTCCAGCGCTTCGAACCGCAGGGGATCGTCGAGGGTCACCCCAACATCAAGATGGCGACCTCGATCATCGACTACATCTTCCGCGTCCTCGGGTACGAATACCT
>DAOTYK010000134.1:0-4568 GCA_034434855.1 Thermomicrobium sp. | reverse complement strand
GCGGGAACGCCGACTGCTCAGCCAGCTGCGACGCCGAGCGGGCAGCGGCTCATGGTGGTGGCGAGTCTTCCGATCTTCGCCTCGATGGTCGAGGCCGTCGGTGGGGATCTGGTCGAGGTCAGCGCGGTCCTGCCGCCGGGGACGGACCCCCACACGTACCAGCCGGCGCCGCGTGACGTGGCGAAGCTGGCCGAGGCGGCGGTGGTGGTCTACAACGGTGGCGACCTGGACCTTTGGATGGAGCGCCAGCTGGAGGCGGTGGGTAGCCGAGCGCGCGTCGTCGTCCTCTCCGAAGGGCTGGAGCCGCCCCCCGGTATCGAGGCGGAGCATGAACATGCGCACGAGGGCGAGGGCACCCCGGAGGCAGAACACGAGCACGAGGGAACGCCCGAGGCGGAGAAGGACGAGCACGAGCACGGGGTGAACCCGCACTTCTGGCTGGATCCGGACTTCGGGATCGTCTACGTCGAGCGGATCGCCGCGGCGCTCGCCGAGGTCGATCCAGCGCATGCCGAGACCTACCGGGCAAATGCCGAGCGGTATATCCAGGAAATCCGCGCGTTCGACGAGTGGGCGAAGGGTCAGATCGCCACGATCCCTCCCGAACGGCGGAAGCTGGTCACGTTCCATGATGCGTTCCCCTATTTTGCGGCACACTATGGACTGGAGGTCGTGGGTGTCGTCATCCTGAGTCCGGGTCGTGAGCCCTCGCCGCAAGAGGTGGCGCAGCTGGTCGAGCGGATTCGCCAGGAGGGGGTGCCGGCCGTCTTCGTCGAGCCGCAGTTCAATCCGAAACTGGCGCAGACGATCGCCCAGGAAGCGGGCGTGCGGGTGCTCGAACTCTACAGCGATGCGGCACCGACCGGCCTGGATTATCTCGGGATGATGCGGCAGAACGTGACCAACGTGGTCGAGGGGTTGCGTGGGTGATGCGGCGAGGAACGACAACGCTGGAGCGAGCAGCGCGTGCGGCAACGGCTCTGGCGATCGCTGTCGAAGGGCTCACCACAGGCTACCGGCGCGGCGAGCCGATCCTGCGTGAGGTGAGTTTCGCGGTCGAGCGCGGCTCGCTGGTCGGCGTGCTGGGGCCGAACGGGAGCGGGAAGTCGACGCTGTTTCGGGCGTTGCTCGGCCTCTTGCCGCCTTGGCAGGGACGCGTGCTCGTGGAAGGGAGACCAGCGCGACCCAATCCGGATATCGCCTACATTCCGCAGCGGGAGACGATCGACTGGGACTTCCCGGTCACCGTTCTGGATGTGACGCTGATGGGGCGCTACCCGCGACTGGGGCTGTTCCGGCGTCCCGGAAAGACTGACCGCGAGCTGGCGCTCTGGGCACTCGAGCAGGTGGGGATGCTCGAGTTCCGCGACCGGCTGATCGCCGAGCTTTCCGGTGGGCAACGGCAGCGCGTCTTCCTGGCGCGGGCATTGGCGCAGGAGCCGGAGATCTTTCTCCTGGACGAGCCGGTGAGTGGGGTGGATGCGCCGACCCAGCACTTCGTGTTCGAGCTCCTGGAGCGGCTCTGCCGGCAGGGGAAGACCGCGCTCGTGGCGACCCACGACCTCTCCTGCGTGGCGCAACGGTTCGATCGCGTGCTGCTCCTCAACCACGAGGTGATCGCCTATGGACCGCCACAGGAGGTCTTCACCGAGACGCTGCTCAACCGCACGTTCCAGTCGCATCTGCTGCTGCTGCGCTACGGTGACCGGGTGATCGTGGTGGAGAGCGAGGACGGGGATGAGCGGAGTTGTTGACCTCCTCCTCGAGCCGCTCCGCTACGGATTTCTGCTGCGTGCGCTCGTCGCGGCCGTGCTGGTCGGTGCGTTGTGCGCGTTGGTCGGCAGCTACGTCGTCCTCAAGGGGATGGCGTTCATCGGCGATGCGCTGGCGCACGTCGCGTTCACCGGCATCGTCGTGGCTTTCCTGGCTGGCTTCAGCTTCTACCTGGGGGCGCTGGCTGCCGCGGTGACAGCCGGTCTGGGGATCGGCTGGGCGACCCGGCGCATCGGCTTGAGTACCGATACGGCGATCGGGATCGTGTTCAGCGGGTTCTTCGCGCTCGGCATCGTCCTGATGGCGATCGGTATCCGGACCTACACAGTCGATCTTTTCAGCTACGTCTTCGGCGATATCTTGGCGGTGCGCTCGCGCGATCTCGTGGCGATCGGTCTGGCAGGGGCAGTCGTGCTGGCGACGATGCTGCTGCTGTACAAGGAGCTTCTCTTCGCCCACTTCGATCCGGTCGTGGCCGAAGCGGCCGGTTTGCCGGTCGGGGCGTTGCAGCTGCTGCTGCTCTTGCTCCTCTCGGTGACGGTCGTGGTCTCGGTGCAAGCAGTCGGTGTGGTCCTGGTGCTGGCGATGCTGGTCACGCCGGCAGCGACCGCTGCGCTGGTCGCGCGCCGGATGCCGAGCATGATGGTACTGGCAGTTGCCTTGGGAGCAGCTGCCGCGCTCCTCGGTTTCTACTTGAGCTACTACCTCAGCGTCCCTTCCGGTGGGGCGATCGTGCTGGTCGCCACCGTCCTCTTCCTGGCGGTCGCCGGGGTCGTGCGTGGACGTGGGGCGTGGCGGCGCCTCATGGCGGCGCGCAGTTGAGCGTACTCGTCGAGGCCTGAACCCTCGGGAGGACGACCAGCGACTCGCTCCCGTTTCCCGATCTCGGGTAGCGGATCGGCGTGCACTGCGGAAGCTCGCACGCCATGCGGAAGGGCTTGTCGATCTAACTGAGACTGGGTATCAATAATAGCGGGCGCATCGACGAGTGTCCGGTGGAGCGTGGCTCGATCGCAGCAGTGAGCGCGCTCGGGAGCAGAGAAAGGGGTACGGGTCGAACCGATGGCGTGCCACTGGTGCGGTCGGTCGTCGAGTGGACAAGGGGGAAGAAGATGCGCGTCGCCTATGTGTTCGCGACGCCGCGAGCGGCGAGTTACAAGCTGGGGCAGATGATCCTGCCGCAGCTGGAGGCAGGGACGCACGGGGTCGAGGTCGTCGGGATGTTCTTCTTCGACGACAACGTCTTCGTCCTGCGCGCGGGGGATCCGATCGGCGAGCGACTGGCGCGGGTCGCCCAGGAAAAAGGGATCCTCCTCATGATGTGCGACATGTGCGCGCTGGAGCGGCACCTGGCCGAAGGGCAGCCGCGCTGGTGCGATCCGGGGACCGGACGCGGGCGGACCGAACCGGCGGAGATCCATCCGTCGGGACGGTCGCCGGCGTGCGGATCGGCTGCTTCCCCGATCTCTACGCGGCGCTGGCCCAGAACCCACCCGATCAGGTGATCACGCTCTAGCGTCCAACCTGCTCAACGATCAGGGGAGCCTCCTCCACTGCCGTGCCCGGTCGGAATGGTCCCGACCGGGCACGCGCATCAGAGCCGGGCGCGCTGGCGCTCGAACTGGTAGAGGCCGGCCAGGATGGCCAGCGTCGCCACCACGTGCATCAGGATGAGCAAGAAGCGGGTGCCCGGCCGATCGGTGGCAGCGAACGGTGGGACGAGCAGGACCGCGAAGACGAGCAGCGCGACGATGACGAAGATCAGGAAGGGACGGCGACTCCAGCGTCGCAGGAGGCCGTAGAAGCCGGTTCCGATGAGCAGCGGTGCGACAGTCAGGATCACGACCTGAGGCAAGCCGATCTCGGTTTCCGGCTGGCCAGGTGGCTGGACACGCAACGACACACCGACTGCTCGCGCGATGGCCCAGAGAGCCGCATTGACGATCGCTGCCAGTACTGCTGCGACGAGTCCATAGCGCAGGAGCAGCATGATACCCCTCCGTTTCTCGACTTCCCTTTCCCGAGTCGCAATCTCAAACCGGCAGTCGCTGGTAGCGCGTACGAACGAGAAAAAGATTATTATGTCTCGCCACACTCGCAAGCCTGGGCAGGCGGGAGTATGGCTTTGGTACGTGATCGAGGGTGCGTGATGATCGCCGTTTGCCAGCGCCGGTGCTGCGCGCGGAGCACTCCCACGCCGGCGAGCGAGCCGATCGGGCTGCCGCACCGCCGAGCCCACCGGCCAGGTGACCGACCACCACGGCAGGTGGCCGGCCCTGCCGACTCGTGAGCCGACCGCCCTGCTACCCCTTCCCGCCAGCCTGTCCGGGCGCGCTCGGCCGCCCGCGCCCCCACACCCGTCCCCTGGGAGAGCGGGCAACCCAGCCGCGCTCGCTCTGGCTGAGGCCAGCGCTGCCTGCTCGGCCAGCCCACGCGGGCCGAGCCGGCTGCCGTCCCTGGCTGGGTCCGGGCGCCGGGGCAGCGCGACCACGGACGCATGGCCGATCCTGCTGCCGCGCCGGCCAGCGCGGCGGGCGAGGCCCGCTGCACCCCTCCCGAACGGGGCGACCGACCACTGGTGGGATCGGCCGGCCGAGGGGACGGTGCGTGCCCCCGCCCTGGAGGGGTCAGGCGGTGCCTGATCCGCCAGCCCGCCAGGGGTCGCCCCGACGAGGGGGAACGCGCGCCGGCCTGATCAGCGGGCTGCTGTCCTGCTGTGTTGCGCAGTGCCGAGGCGCCCGCACCGGCGAGGCGGAGGACCTGCGGCGCAGCGCGGTCGGGTGCTGCCTGCCCCC
>DAOTYK010000133.1:0-2454 GCA_034434855.1 Thermomicrobium sp. | reverse complement strand
TCGCAGCTGGGCGTGGTCATGCATCGCATCATGCTCGATCCGGAACTGACGGTAGCCGAAAATCTGCGCTACTATGCTCGCCTCTACGGAGTCGCTGATGCTGCTGAACGGATTCAGGCGTTAGGGGAGGAACTGGGGCTGACCGACCGACTCGGTGATCGAGTGCGCTCCTTGTCGCGCGGCTTCCAGCAGCGTGCGGCACTGGCTCGAGCCCTCCTCCACCGACCACGGGTGCTTCTCTTGGATGAACCAGATACAGGTTTGGATATCGCCTCGCGAATCCGACTAGTCGAACTGGTGGAGCGATTTTGCGCCGACGGAGGCACAGTGCTCATGACGACGCACGCCCCCGAACTGGCCATCCAACTCGCCCAGCGGGCTGTCTTTCTCGAGCGCGGGCGGATCGTCTGGTCGGCGCGCGGGCGAGACGAGCTCGAGCTCCACCTGCGGACCCAGCCGAGGCTGGTGACCGTATGAGTACCTGGAGCCAGTTCATCGCGATCGTGAAGCGTGACCTTCTCCTCGAGTGGCGGGCGCGCGAACTCGTCATGGGGATGCTCGTGATGGCACTCTTGACGTTGCTGATTTTCAATTTTGCTTTCGATCTGAGCGGCGTCCAGCGCGCTGCGAGCGGTTCAGGCGCCTTGTGGGTCGCGATCGTCTTCACGACGCTCCTCGGGTTGGGACGTGCTGTCGCCTTGGATCGACAGGAAGGTGCTTGGGAGGGACTTCTCCTGAGCCCCGTCGAGCGACCGCTCATTTTCATCGCGAAGCTCGTGAGTATGCTGTTCTTCGTCACGGTCGTCGAGTTGGTCGCGCTCGTGGTTTTGGCTATCCTCTTCGCACTGCCGGTCTTGCGGCCTGGGGTGCTCGCAGTGGTTGGACTGGGCACGCTCGGACTCTGTGCGCTCGGCACGCTGTTCGCTGCGATGACTGCCAATGTCCGCTCCCGCGATGTGCTTCTTCCAGCCCTGTTGTTCCCGCTGGCCGTGCCGGTCGTCATCGGTGCGGTGCGGGCAACGACGCTCGAGTTGACTGGCTTCACGGCAGACGCCGCGCCGTGGAAGAGTCTGCTCGGAGGCTTTGCCGTGTTGTTCTTGGCGCTCGGTGCACTGACCTTCGGTAGCGTGACCGAAGAGTGAACGAGTCGGCTCGAAAGGAGGGTGAGATGGCGACGGCCACGAACACAGTCAGGCGACCAGCGCCCAGTGTGTGGTTGTCGGTTCTCGCGGCGCTTTCCATGTTGTCGGTCGGCCTATCGGTCGTGCTGATCTTCCTGTATGCGCCGCGTGACGTCGACCAAGGCGAGGTGCAACGCCTGTTCTACCTCCATCTGCCAGCTGCCTGGTTGGCCTATCTCTCCTTTTTCATCATCTTCGTCAGCAGCATCCTGTACCTGTTACGGGGGCAAGCCCATTGGGATCGACTGGCTCGCTCGGCGGCTGAACTGGGTTTCATTTTCACGACGCTCGTGCTGTTGACAGGTTCGATCTGGGGGCGACCGATTTGGGGAACATGGTGGACGTGGGATGCGCGACTCACCACGACCTTGATCCTTTGGTTCATCTACCTCGGCTATTTCCTTTTGCGAGCGTATGTTGCCGATCCGGAGCGGGGGGCACGGTATGCCGCTGTTCTGGGGATCATCGGCTTCGTGGATATTCCGATCATTCACATGTCGGTCCGCTGGTGGCGCACGTTGCATCCCGAGCCGATCGTCGTGAGGAGCGAAGGACCGGCCATGCCGCCGGAGATGCTGGTGACGATGATCGTCACATTGGTCGCTTTCTGCATTCTCTACCTGTTCTTGCTTGCGGTGAAATACCGGATCGAAACGACTCGTGATGAAGTGATGGAGCTCCGCGGGGCGCTCGAACAGCACGGCTGATCGAGAAAGGGAGGAAGCGGAACGATGGAGAATGTGTGGTACCTGTTCGCTGGTTTCTTCGTGACCTGGTTGATTCTCGGCATCTACCTTTTCTCGTTGCGGCGCCAAATCGAAGTGCTCCGCGACGAGTTGGCCAGTTTGCGGGGGGAGGCGGGCGCGGCAGAACGTCAGCGGGCTACCGAATCAGCTGCTGCCAGCGAGCCGAACGTTTCGTAAGTTTTCGGCTCGCCGTGGTGCGCCGCCTCTTTCCGAACTGACACACCTGGTATGAGAACGCGGAGTGACCCGAGCGATCTTTGGGGAGTCGCTCGGGTCACGGGCGGGTATTGTCGGCTGCTCCTCCCACGCAGCTGAATCATGATGACTCGTCATTGGGCAGCTGCTCGCTGCTCAGTGCGTTGGATGGCCCGCCAGATCGTTTCCGGTGTCAAGGGCATGTCGAGATGGTGCACACCCAATGGCCGCAGAGCGTCCAGCACGGCATTGACGATGGCTGGTGGGGCAGCTGTGGTGCCTGCTTCTCCGATCCCCTTGACTCCGAGCGGGTTGATCGGACTCGGTGTTTC
>DAOTYK010000132.1:0-3769 GCA_034434855.1 Thermomicrobium sp. | reverse complement strand
GCCCTGGCGTACGGGCGGGTCCGGCGCTGCCCGACCGACCCCAACAGGGTGGGGGCACGCCCCCTCGCCTTCGCGCGTCGATCGCACTGGCGGTGGATGGACGACCGCAGGGACGACGGCTGTCGCGGATGTCCCCCGCCCCGATCCGCAACGGCTCCCCAGCGGCGGTGTGGTGTGGATTGCTGGACCGCGGGACCGGGGGGTCAGGCACCGCCTGACCCCTACGAGACGGGGGCACTGTCGCGACCCCGTCGCCGGAATCACCGGCAGTGAGGATGAACATCCCATTCGTAGGGGCGAGGCGCTGCCTCGCCCGCCGCGCCGACCGGCGCGGCAACACCGGTGACCGATACCCCGGTTGCCATCGCAACGGCACCACCATGGTCGGCCGGCGACGGTGGCCTCTGCCGGCCCTCCGGGCCGGCGGGTCAGGCAGCGCCTGACCCCTACCGGACGGGGGTCGCGCAGCGCCCCCGCACGCGTCGATCGCCGCGGCGGTGGTATGCATCCGTCGCAGGACGCGATACGCACACCGGGACCTGACGCGGTACCCCCTGTAGGGGCGACGCGCTGCCTCGCCCACCGCGCCGGATGGCGCGGTAACGCACAGCGTGGCAAACGTCCCCGCCTGGATCACGCGACCACGGCACGAGACCGACTGCCGTCGGGTTTGCCGGTCCTGCGAACCGGCGGGTCAGGCACCGCCTGACCCCTCCAGGCTGTGGCCGGACCGCTGCACCGTCACGTAGCGTGTGCTAGCGGGGAAACCGGTCCACCTCGTAGGGGCGAGGCGCTGCCTCGCCCGCCGCGCGGCAGCGCGGTCGTTTTCCCAGGGACGTCGCAGTGGCCTCGGCTGATCGGGCGCCACGGCCATCGTCGCACCTCAGGATGATTACCGGCCCTCTGGGAGTGGCGGGTCAGGCAGCGCCGGCCCCCTGCAGGGGTGTAGGGATGTCCTCGAGCGGCCGGCATGCACCGCAGCGGGGACGAGCCGATGTGCCACGGTGGGCCGACCGTTGCGCGACGGGCGCCGCTCCGAGGCGCGCCACTGCTGTACGACGCGTGCGATCGAGCGTGGTCGAGCGGCGTGCTGGTCGCGGCGCGTCACTGCAGCCTCGGGCCCCCGAGGGGCGACCGGGTGCTCGACCGGGACGGTTACGCGACAGACGGTTGGGGTAGTTCCCGGGCTTCAGCGGTGGTCGATCGTCGAGAGCACGCCGGTCAGGCGTTGGACCTGCGGGTTGGCGCGATCGAAGCCGTCCGGCGCGCGGACGACGATCACCCAGGGGCGTCCCTGGCCGTCCCGATAGTGATAGGCGACGATGCGACCCAACGGGTCGAGCTGGTAGACCTTGGCCTCGTACTGGTTGCCGATGACGATCGAGCCCTGAGGCGTGCCGTCGAGGAAGTCGGGGCGTGGTGCGTACTCGGAGTCGAGGCGCAGGATCTCCATCCAGATCCCGTCGGGTGGGATACCGTCGAGGCTCTTCGTGTCGAACCAGTCAGCCACCGACTCAGGGCTCGGACTGTTCTGGACCATCTGTTCGCTCATCAGGATCCAGTAGCAGTGGCAGGAACGGAGATTGTATTCTGGTGCCTCCGGCGTCGTGACGACGAGCCAGAGCGGAGGGTGCTGGAAGCGGACGTATCCCGGATCCTCGTAGGTCGGCCAGTCCGGGATGACGGCTGGGCCGGGTGTCGGTTCTGGGGTCGGTGGCGGAGCGGGTGTCCGCGGCGCAGTCGGTGTTAGTCGCGGTGCGGGAGAGGGTTCCGGCTGCTCGCTGGGTGTGTGCTGCGCGACCATCGTCGGGGTGAAGGTCGTCGGTGTCGCGGACTCCCGGGCTCGGAAAGCGAGGAAGCCGAGGAACCCGCCGAGCGCCCCGGCCACCACGAGGAGAAGCAGTGCCAGGCAACCGAAACCGATGATCACAGCTGGCGAGGTCCGGCGTTCCACGGTGCTCCCTCCTCGTTCAACCAGGATGCTGGATGCTGGCGACGATCTGACCGAGCATGGCCAAGTGGTCCGTGTCCTGTTCGAACGGTGTGCCGAAATAGGCGATCAGGCACCACTGCCGGCCCTGGTCGTCCTCGTAGAGGTAGGTGATGACATGCCCCATAGGCCAGTCGGTATAGGGTGCGCTGAAATAGAGTTGGGCGGGGTAACGCCCACCGACGACGTCTTCACCATCGGGCGGGCGACCGAAGTCCGGTGGCTGGTCGGCGAAGGGGGGCGCGACGAGGAAGAGATCGACGACTATTTCCCCAGCCGGTACCTCGTGCTCGGCACCCGATCCGGGCGGTGCCCAGGCGATCCGTCCGCTCGGCAATTGGCCGGGATCGAACGTCACGAGCGTGACGTTGCAACAGATCTTTGCTTCATAAAAGAAGTTCCAGCCACCGGGAACCGCCAGACGCACCTGGCCCGAGGGGTCGTCGAACCACTGCCAGCCGGCTGGCAGCCCCTCGCTCGACTGATCCCTGCTAGGCGCCGGCGTGCGTTGTGGCGCGGGCTGGACCGCACTGGTCGGGATGGGCGAAGCGGGGCTGACAGTCGGGGTGCGCGCAGGTGGGGCAGCGGGCGTGGTCACGGCGACCTGGGGAGTCGGTGTCGCGCGGGTGACCGTGAGGAACGCGTAGGTTCCCACGCCGGCGACGAGGCAGACGCAGGCGAGGACCAGTGCACCGCCACAGCCGATCAGGACCCACCGCCAGGGAGAGCCACCGCTGTCGCCGGCTCGCTCGACCGAGTAGACGAGCGGTCGGTTCGGCCGAGCAGTTTCGGTGAAACGCGGCTCCTCGTCCATCGTCCACCCCCTGAGCAGGCTCTTCTCCCATGCTCACCGGCTTCTGCCGCAGACGCCCGTGGGTGCTCGCGCGAACCAGCGCAAGGAAGGTAGGGCAACTCACCCTCATTTTCGGCCCGAGCAGTCTGCCTGTCAAGGAGCTGCTCTGCCGGAAACCGGACGACAGGCCGGAGAGGCGTGCCGGAACGGTGGCAGCACTCTGGGGCGCACGCCGAGTCCTCGCCCGTCGGGGTCGGCGACCCGGTCATGAAGGATCGAGCCAGGTCGGCGACGTCACGCGGAGCTCCGTGCGTGGGAGCACGAGTGTGGGCGTTGCCTAAGTCGCATCCATTCGTTTGGGCCCGGGTGCCCGGGAAGTCGGCGAGCGACCCGGGGCCGTCGGCCGGGCGCATCGACCCGGCTCGTCGCTGGATCGGCGCTGCGGCGTGCTGAAGAGTGAGGTGCTCTCCGACCTCGGGTGGAGTCGATCGTCTCCGCGCCACGAGAGGATGACCGGTCCTGGCGAACTGGTGGGTCAGGTGCTGCCTGACCCGGACACGATAGGACTATCCCGTCCAGCCGCGGCGAGCACGTGCCCGACCGCGAAAACCTGTCCACCTCGTCGGGGCGACTCGCGCGGCGCCCCCAGCAGCTGGGATCGGCTCTGTCCAGGTGCTGGATGACACGCTGGACGAGTCTCGGAGGCAGGCGCGTCGGAAAAGCTGGCCCGAATCGCCCGGACGTCGTTCATGGTTCGCATGCACGTGGTAGTTCCAGCGAGGATATCATCATGCGGGACGAGCCCGCGAGCGGTCGGTCGCGGATGTCCCGGCAGGGAGATCCTCGTGAGCGAGTGCCTCCGAAGACCGTGGACCTGGTCGATACTCGTTGCTGGTGCACTCGGCTGGAGTCTCGTGACCTGCTGGCTGGTGGCCCAGGCGGTGCCGGTCCATGATGCGCACAGGCATCTCTTGACGCACGCGGAC
>DAOTYK010000131.1:0-3000 GCA_034434855.1 Thermomicrobium sp. | reverse complement strand
ATCGTCGTCTGCGAACGGTATTGGGCCGGATACGGCGCCACTGTGCGCTCAGCTGGGATCATGCGGCAGCAAGGCGGTTCGGAAACCGCCGTGAAACTCGGGAAATGGTCGCGCGAGCTGTACCGAAAGCTCGGCCAGGAACTCGGGCTGGACAGTGGCTTCCGTGAAGTCGGCTACTACGTCGTCGCTTCTAGTCCCATGGAGAAAGCGGTGTTCCAGCGCCTGGTGGAGCTGCGAACCGCTCACGGCGTTCCGAACGAATGGTTGGAGCCGGAGGATCTCGCTCGGCGTCTGCCCTATGTCGACTGGAGCCGATTCGCCGGTGCGACCTACACGCCCAACGATGGCTATGTCGAGCCAGCGATCATCGTTCGCAACATCGTCATGGCCGTGCGAGCCGCCGGCGTCGAGCTGCTCGAGCAGTGCGAGGTTCAGGGGATCGAGCCGCTCAGCAGTGGTTATCGAGTCGTGACGTCGCGAGGCGTACTCGAGACGGAACGGGTGGTCGATGCTGGCGGCCCACGCGGTGCCCGGCGTATCGCCGAGTTCGTGGGGATCGAGGTACCGGTGGCCGCTGCCCGGCACATGGTGATCTCCTTCCCGGAGCGACCGCCCGACATGCCGGCGAACTTCCCGATGATGTTCGTTCTGGCATCTGGCTTTTACCTACGCCCGGACGAGCAGGGAGTGCTCTTGGGGTTTTCGAATCCCTTGGAGCAGCCGGATCCGAGCGATCGCTACCTACTGGAATTCGACTGGGACTATTTCGAGAAGCTGAAGCCGGAGTGGGAGGCGACGATCCCCAGCTTGAAAGGGAAGGCGATCGGTCGAGCCTGGACCGGATCGATCGACTATACGCCGGATCAGCTTCCCATCATCGACGAGCCGCGCTTCGGCTTCTACGTGCTGGCCGCCGGTGGACACGGGATCATGTGGGGGCCAGCTCTCGGGATGAAGATGGCAGAACTGGTTACCGAAGAGCGCTTGAGTGACCTCGACCCGGAGGAAGTGCGCCTCAGCCGTTTCACGGAAGGCCGACTGGCCACCGACGCCATTCACCTCCCCTTCCCACACTGAGCACACGGTCGATGCTCCCCAAGCCGACGGTCAACGGGGGACAGTGCGATGGACCATGCTGTCCCCCCGTTCGACCGGTCGAAGTGCTTCCGAGAACCGGTACCCTGCTATCGATTGCCGGCTTCCCTGCGGCTGTGTCCACCGCGCGACGACGAGTGGTGCGCGCTGTCATCAACGGGTATGAGCGCTCGCCAGGGCGAGCCGGCTGTCGCCTGACCAGCGTGCCGGTAAACCGCTTCTCAGCCAGAGCCCTGTTCGTCCTCGTGCATCTGTACGAAACATCTCGACACTCTTTCGACTCTCCGTGAATTGCCAGCAGGGGTTCCAATCGATATACGTGGTAACGGAAACTCTCCCTGTCGTGGTCAAGACGAGGATGGATCCGTCGGTTTTGGCTTCATCATCGATCGCGCGCAGCGGAGGTGAGTCGTGAAAGTCGAGAGTGTCTCGCTCGTCCCCACGTTGCCGGGCCGCTACTATGTCGATCCGGCGATCTACGCGCGCGAACAGGAGCGGATTTTCGGCCGCCTCTGGACCTGCATCGGGCTCGCCCAGTCGTTAGCCGAACCTGGCCAGTACGTCACCACGGAGCTCGCCGGTGAGCCCGTGCTGGTCATCCGCGGTCACGATGGTGCGCTGCGAGCCTTCGTGAACGTTTGCCGCCATCGCGGGGCACGACTCTGCACCGAGTCCCGAGGATGCCTGGAAGCGCGCGTGATCCAGTGCCCCTATCATGCCTGGAGTTATGCCCTCGATGGACGACTGATCGGCGCACCGAACATGCGGGACGTGCCCGAGTTCTCCCCGGAGCGATATGGGCTCGTGCCCCTATCGCTCGCGGTCTGGGAAGGGATGATCTGGGTCAACCTCTCGAACGACCCTCCGCCGGTCGAGTCGCAAATCGTGCCTCGGATCATCGAGCGAGTGGGAGATCGCGCGATCTTCGATCGGTATGGGGTCGGCCAGCTCCGCATCGGGGCAACACTGACCTACGATGTGCAAGCCAACTGGAAGCTCATCGTCGAGAACTTCATGGAGTGTTACCACTGTGCCGTCGTCCACCCGGAGCTGAGTCGGCTCGTCCCGAGCTTCCGTGCCGGTCACGCCTACCAGGAAGGGGTCGGGGCCACTTTCGCTGAAGGGGTCGAGACACTGACACTCACTGGCAAGCGCAGGCGCCCACTCTTGCCTGGTCTTCGCCCCGAGGACGATCGCACCTACTATGGTATGGTCCTGGTACCCAACATCTTCGTCAACTTGCATCCGGACTACGTCCTCATTCATCGCTTGGAGCCGCTCGACGTCGGACGCACGTTGGTGCACTGCGACTGGCTGTTCGATCCGGCTGTCGTGGCCGCTCCGGATTTCGATCCCAGCGATGCGGTCGAGTTCTGGGATCTCGTCAACCGGCAGGACTGGGCAATGTGCGAGCGGTGCCAGCTGGGCGTCGGCTCGCGCATCTATGCGGAAGGGGGCGTCTTCGCACCGACCGAAGCGCATATCCGCCGTTTCAACGATTGGGTAATCGCGCAACTCGGCGACGACGCGACGAGCCGAGCGACCAGAGGCAGGTAGTCGAGGATGAGGGTAGCGATGAGAGGAGCGACGGGCCATGCCGTCCTATGATGTGCTGATCATCGGCGGTGGAAACCTCGGGCTGTGGACAGCCTATTTTCTGGCGAAGCGCGGTCTGCAGCGGATCGCCGTTTGCGAGCGCTACTGGGCCGGGTTCGGTGCCACCACGCGCTCGGCCGGAATCGTGCGCCAGCAGGGCGGCTCGGAAACCGCGGTGAAACTCGGGAAATGGTCGCGCGAACTCTATCAGGAATTGGGGCGCGAATTGGGGCTCGGGAGCGGCTTCGTGGAAGTCGGCTACTACGTGCTGGCCTCGACATCGGAAGAACGAGCAGCCTTTCAGGAACT
>DAOTYK010000130.1:0-8186 GCA_034434855.1 Thermomicrobium sp. | reverse complement strand
TTCTGCTGAGCGATGTCGGCGATCCGGCTCATGGCGACCCGCACGTCGCGGATTTGCGTCCCCAGCTGCGTCGCCTCGCGCTGGTTCGCGTCGGCCAGCTGCGCCGTGCGCTCGAGCGTCTGTCCCACCGACCGCATCTGCTGCTGCAGCGCCTCTAGTTCGGTGAGGAGCCGCGCGTTCGCCTCCGCGATCTCCGCCGCTGCCGACCGGATCTCGCCGAAGAGGCCGACCACGCGCTCCGTCTCGCGCACCGATGCCGCCACGACCGCATCCCCCTCGGCGAGCGCTCGTGCTGCCTCCTCGACGGTGGCCACGATGCGCTGTACGATCTCCGTCACCTGACTCGCTGCCTCACTCGAGGACGCGGCGAGCTTCTGCACCTCTTCGGCGACGACCGCGAATCCTTTCCCGGCCTCCCCGGCCCGTGCCGCCTCGATCGCCGCATTCAGCGCTAAGAACGTCGTCTGCCGAGCTAACCCTTGGATCACGCCCACGAACCGATCGATCTCCCGAGCATGCTCCACCAAAGCCGTGATCGTCTCCCGAGTCGTCACCATCTGCTCCTGGACCGACCGGCTCAGCTGGGTCGCCCGCTCCACGACCGCGCTCCCCTCGGTCGCGCGGCTCGTGTTCGCGCGCGCTCGGACCGTCACCTCCTGACTGCGTTGGTGCACGCGGCGCCCGACATCCTCAGTCATCTGGATGACCTGCGTCGCTGCCCGCAATTCCTCTGCCTGCTCGACAGCGATCTCCATGACACGCCGCGCCCGCTGCTCGCTCTCGTCGATCGCCTGTGAAGCCGCCTGGATCTGATCCGCCTGCACGACCGACCCAGCAGCGACACGCTCGGCCACCTGCGACAGCTCTTCTGCGAGCCTCGCCACCTCGCTACTGAGCCCTTCGGTCACCTCGCCGCTCGCCGACACCCGCGTCGCCGCCTCGCGCACGTGGACGAGCGACTCGCTCAAGTCGCTGACCGTACTCGTGTACGAGGTGCTGACCGCGCGGATCCGTTCCAGCATCTCGTTGAAAGCCGCCGCCATCTGAGCGAACTCGTCAGCCCCGCGGACCGGGAGCGGTGCAGTCCGCACGGTGACCGTGCCGGTGAGATCACCACCCGCCAGCTGTCCCAATGCAAGCTCCAACTCGCTGATCTCTCCTCTGGCCAATCGATCGGCCGTCGTCGCCAGCTCGCCGATCGTCCGCAGGGGAGGGCGCAGCGACCAAAACCAGCTGATCAAAATGACCAGCGCGAGCGCAGCACAGGCCATGGCCATGAACTGGAGCACCGAAAGCTGCCATGCGATGCTCCTGCCGCGCTCCTCACCGCCAAGCTGGGGGACCGCTGCAGCCTCAGCGATACTGCCCCAGAACGCCGCGAACGCCTCCCGCACGGTGTCGCTGTCTTCGGGAGAGGTAGCCAGGAGCCGCTCTACGGTAGCCCAGGCTGCGGCCGCCCGCTCCACCGCTGCCCGCTCGCTAGCCGTCCCGCCGCTTCGCTGTAACGCGTTCAACTCGCTGGCGACTCGGCGCGACTGGGCCGACCACTCCTCGGCCGTTCCCTGCCGGCTCCGCACGCGTTCCTCGAGTTCGCGTGCCTGCGTGAGGACGCGCACGAGATCGTTCGCCTGCTTGCCCTCGACTGCCAGCGTGCTCACCTGCGACCGCAGCGACGCGAGCCAGAGCGCCCCCACGCTGCCGAGACCGAGAAAGACGAAGGCCGATGTCAAAAGCAGGGCCAGCAACTTCTGCCGGAATCCGAGCCGCACCACGCGACCTCCTTCGCTCCTACGAGGACTATCGGTCGAAGACGACATCCCCTGCAGGGGGGAGGAGTAGAGCTAGGACCATCGGGCCAGCGCAGCGTCGGCAGCGCCGCGCCCCGACCCGCGCGCCCAGCAGCGCGGATCGCGCGGAGCAGGCTGCCACGACCGATCTCCAGTCTCGTCCGACCAACCACCTCGAGCAGCGAGCACCCGCGCGATATCTCCGTCGCGCGCCCCTCCGTATCGCTGTGCGCGGTCGTTCGGCAGGCCGACAGTCGATCGAGATGAACCCGTCGTCACCACGCTCGGCTGCTGCAACCGTGAACTGGCGCGTTCGCGCTGTCTCCCACCCGAGGCGACTCTGCAGCCAGCGTGCCGCTCCCGGGCTCAGGCCAGCCGGGTGCCCACCCCGCCCTCGCCGCGCAGCGCAAACCGGCCATCCACCACGCTCCCCCGTGTTCGCCCCGCCCAACCGAGCCAGCCTTCGGCCGGGCGGCAGCATCCGCACTGCCGACCCGGCAAAAAGAGCAGCTCGGCCGGGACCGCCCCAGCCGAGCCAGCCCCGGCACGCCTGCGCGCGTCTTCAGCCGCGTCGCCCCAAGCAGACGCTCGCCAGTTTCTCGAGCTCCACCACCTGCAGGAGACAGTCGGGCAAGGTGGCCACGTTCGGCACGATCTCCGCCAGTGGCCCGAGATTGCCGGTCGGTTCGCGGAGCTCGCTGACCGGCACGCGCACGGTGCCGCGGATGCTCTCCCCGCGCAGTACCATCGGCCCCAGGCTGGTCAAGGTGACCACGTCGACCGCCTCGCCG
This sequence comes from Thermomicrobium sp., assembly GCA_034434855.1. Classification (GTDB taxonomy): domain Bacteria; phylum Chloroflexota; class Chloroflexia; order Thermomicrobiales; family Thermomicrobiaceae; genus Thermomicrobium. The sequence goes on along the minus strand of DAOTYK010000130.1, from coordinate 5,608 downwards.
TTCGTACGGACCGGGCGCCGCAGCACGCCGCCCAGGTCGAACACCGGCACGATCTCACCCCGGATGTTGGCGAGGCCGAGGAATCCCACATCGTCGAGTGGCGTCGGTGTCACGCCGTCCAGCGTGGTGATCTCGCGCACCCGGTCGATCGGCACACCATAGACTTCTGGCCCCAGATTGACCGCCAGAACATGGACAGTCTCTTCCTCGCGCGAGTGCTGCGACTCGGCCGTCGCTTCCACCTCGTCGTGTACCACCAGATGCCGGAACTGCTCCAGGAGTTCGCTCTGCTCCAGTTCGTCGAACTTGGCGTACACCGCATTCGCTCCCGCTGCACGCAACCGCTCGGCCAACTCCGCGCTGTTCGGCTGATCGCCGAGATACTGCGAGAGCACGACGATCGGCACGTCGGCTCGCGCGGCGGTCTCTCCACCGCGCACGGCCTGGATCAGATCGAGCCCGCTCTTCCCCGGCAGGTTGTAGTCGGTGATGATCAGCGCCACATCGGGAACCCGCGCCAGGAACACCAGCGCTTCTTCCACGCTCCCCACTGCGCTCACGGCATAGCCGACCCGCTTGAGCACCGCCTCCAGCGCGTCCCGGTAGAAGACGCTGTCCTCGACGATGAGCGCCTTCTTGCCCCGAACCGAGCGTGCTTCCTGCCGCGCCTCGTACAGTCGACGCAACTCGCCGTGGACGACCGTCGGGACGTCCACCAGGAGATACACCCCGTCCGGCAAGTTGAGCAGGCCGGTCACGCCATGCCGGTCGGACGGCTCCGGCTCCACCCCCACCCGGCCGATCCGCACGACTTGCGACGCGACGAAGCCGCACTCGAGATTGTCGGCCCGCAGGAGAACCGCGATCCCACCCTGCTCGGCACCGCCCTCGCCCATCCGGAGCGCCCGGTCGAGATCGATCAGCGGGATGAGCGCCTGTTCCGTCCGGTAGTAGATCCGCTCGCCGAAGATCGCCAGCTCCTCCGGCGTGAAGCGGACGATGCGGGAGACGAGTCGCACCGGCACAGCATACCGGTGCTCGCCGTACCCCTTGAGCAGCACCAGTCGCTCGCCCAGATCGTCCTCGCTCGCCTGCTGCTCGTGTGCGAGCCCCAGCTGGACCTGCTCGGCCTGGATCTTGGCCATGGCCAGCCCGGCATCGGCCAGGATCTTCTCCGGCTCGAGGATCAGGACGATCTCGCCTGTCCCTAGCGTGGCCAGCCCGCTCACGCTTTCCACGCCACGCAACAGGTTCCCGACCGGCTTGACGATCAGCTCCTCGAAACGCGCGATCCCGTCGCAGAGCAGCCCGGCCAGCGTCCCTTCGCCGCGCAACACGAGCACGTAGTGTTTGCCCGCCTGCTTCTTCGCCCCATCGCTCCGCTCCGGCCAGCTGGAGAGCGTGAAGAGCGGCACCAGTTGGTCGCGCAACCGGAAGACGTCCTGCTCGCCATAGTGCTCGATGTCGCGGTCGGTGATGAGCACGATCTCCTGCACCACGTTGTAGGGGATACCCAAGAGATAGCCGCGTGCCGTGAAGACCAGCGTGTTCATCACCGAGACGGAGGTCGGTACGACCAACCGGATCGTCGTCCCCTGCCCAGGCACCGACGAGATGCTCAGGCTCCCACCCAGTTCCTGCATCCGCACAGCGACGACGTCCAGCCCGACCCCGCGCCCGGAGAGTTCGGTCGCCCGGTCGCGCGTCGAGAAGCCGGGACGCAACAGGAGCGCATTGAGTTCGGCTTCGGTGAGCGTGGCGGCCTCGCGAGCACTCACGAAGCCGCGCTCGACCGCCTTCTGGCGCACCGCCTCGTAGTCGATCCCCTTGCCGTCGTCGCTCACCTCGATGACCAGGTTGGAACCCTCGCGCATCGCCCGCAGCGTGATCCGTCCCCGCGACGGCTTGCCGAAGGCGATCCGCCGCTCTGGCGACTCGATCCCGTGATCGACCGCATTGCGCAGGAGATGGACCAAGGGATCGCGCAACTCCTGCAGGATCCGCCGGTCGACTTCCAAGCGTCCACCGTCGATCACCAGGTCGACCTCTTTCCCGGTCGCACGGGCCGCATCCCGCACCACGCGCGGCATCTGGGAAAAGAGCGACGAGATCGGCTGCAAGCGCGTCAGGGCGGCGATGTCTTGCAGTTCGGAGACCATCACCGAGAGCTTCTTGGAGGCTCCGACCAGCTCCCCGTCCTGCAGGTTGGCCGCTAGCGCGGTGATCCGGTTGCGCGTGACCAGCATCTCCTCGGCCAGCCGGCCCAAGCGGTCGAGGACGTGAACCGGCACCCGCACCGTCGAGCTGGTCAGCTCGGTCTCGCTGGCACGCTGCTCGTCCGGGCGAGTCTCCCCCTCGCTCGTCGGCCCGCTGGTCGCTGGCGTCGCGTCGCCGGCCCCAGCGTCCACTGCCGCGCGCGGGCGCTCGAGCGCTCGCTCAGCTGCTTGTTGCAGGCGCTGGGTGAGCGCCGGCAGTCCCTCCGGCTGCTCGGCCTGCCCGGCGAGGAAGGCCAAGTATCCGCGCACCAGCGAGACCGTCTGCAGCAAAAGATCGACATGCTCGGGCTGGACCGGTGCACCCTTGCGCAGCACGTCGGCCAGGTGCTCGGCGGCATGCACCAGTGCCACCAGATCGCTCAGGTTCAGGTACCCCGCGCTGCCCTTGGTCGAGTGGAGATGGCGGAACACCTCGTTCAGGAGCCGCTCCTTCTCAGCCGGTGTCTCGGCCCGCTCCAGCTCGACCAAGGCCGGCTCGATCGACTCGAGCCGCTCGCGCGTCTCCTCGATGAACATCTCGATCAGCTCGCGGTCCTCACCCATCGCTTCGGTTCCTCCCCGCCGCTACACCCTCGTCACCACGCCCGACGACCGTTCCCGTTCGCACTGACTCCCGCCGGCACCCGGGACGCTGCCGGCTCCACCCAACCTCGCCCGTTCGCCTCGACCGGCCCCGGCGCATGCTCCTCGGTCGCGATACGGAACCGCTCGACCAGCCGAGCCAACTGTCCCGCCAGACCGACCAAGTGTTCCGCTGCCGCCTGGATCTCGCCGACCTGGGTCGCCATCTGCTCGGTCGCTGCCGAGACCTCCTCGGCCGCCGCAGCGTTCTGCTCGGCCACGCCGGTCACCCGGCGGATCGAGCCGCGCACCTGCTCGGCCGTCGCGGAGAGCTCGCTGGCAGATGCGGCATTCTCCTCGGCGATCGCGGCGGTGTCCTCCATCGTCGCCCGGAGTTCCGAACTCCGCTTGGCGATCTCCTCGAGCGAGGCCAAGAGCTCCCGGTTCCGCTCGGCCACCTCCTCGGCGGCCTGGCGGATGGCCGCGAACACCTCGGCCACCTCGCGCGCCTCGCTGCTCACTTGCGTCACCGAGCCGGCGCTCTCCGCCATCGCCGCGACAGCTTGCTCCACCGTACGCTGGATCCCCTCGACCATCTGGGCGATCTCCTGCGTCGATGCGGCCGAGCGCTCCGCCAGCTTGCGCACCTCCTCGGCCACGACGGCGAAGCCCTTCCCCGCCTCGCCGGCTCGCGCCGCCTCGATGGCGGCGTTCAGCGCCAGGAGATTGGTCTGCTCGGTCAAGTCGGTGATCACCTGGACGATCTGGCCGATCTGCTTGGAGCGCTCGCCCAGTTCCTGGATGGCCCGGGCCGTCTCCTCCACCTGGGCGCGGACGCGCTCCATCGCGCTGAGCGTGCGCTGGACCACGGCGCCGCCGCTCTCGGCCTGCTCGCGGTTGCGTCCCGCCCGTTCGGTCACGCCCCGCGCGAGTTCGCCCACCCGCTGGTTGCGGTCGGCCATCTGCTGGACCAGCTCGGTCGCCCGCTGTAGGGCCCGCCCCTGCTCCTGGGCCGCCTTGGCTACCGCCTGGATCGTCTGGCTCATCTCGTCGACGGCGGTCGAGGCACTGCTCACCTGCTCCGCCTGCGTCGCCGACCCCTGCGCCACGTCCTGGATCGTCCGCGCGACCGCGTTCGATGCCTCGCCGATCTGCGCCGAGAGCGCCTGGGCCTGCGCGCCCGCCTCGCTCACCTGGCGCACGGCCAACCGCACCTGCCCCACGAGCTGGGCGAGGTCATCCAGTGCACTCCCGAAGGTGCTCCCGACCGCGCGCAGTCGCTCGAGCATCCGGTTGAACGACTGCGCCATGCGCGCCAACTCGTCGCGCCCGCGGACCGGCAACGGCTCCATCGTCACCGCGAAGCGCGCGGTGAGATCCCCGGCCGCCAATCTGCCGAGCGCCGCTTCCAGCGCGGCCAACTCCTGCTCGGCCAGTCGCTGGCTGGCTCCCGCCATTTCGGCCACCGTGCGCAGAGCCGGCCGCAGCACCAACAACCCGGCCAGGAAGGCGACGACCGCCAGGCCGGCCGCACCGAGCATGGCGAAGCGCAACATGGTGAGCTGGCTCTCGGCTCGTTGTGCGGTCTCCTGGGCATCCCGGGACGACGCCTCCTCCAGAACCCGGATCGCGTCCAGCAGCGCGGCGAACTTCTGCGCCCCATCACCGGTCATGTTCTGCTGCGCCGCCACGAGGTCATATTTGCGCGAGAGCTGGAGCGTCCGCTCGGCCGACGCCCGATAGGTGGTCCAGGCCTCGCGCACAGCTGCCGTTCGCTCCTGTTCCTCCGGGCTATGCGCCAGCGCCTGCAACTCGTCCAACTCCTGGGCGATCTGGGTGTCGAGCTCGGCGATCCGCTCGTCGAGCTGCCGGCGGTAATCGGCATTGGTCGTGGCACCCACGTGGGCCACGACGCTGGCGCGGACCTCGGCCATGCGCCGCCCGGTCTGGCCGAGCACGATCAGTGCCTCGGTCGTCTCTTTCACTTGCTGTACCGCGCTGCGGCTCTGGCCCAGCCAGAACCAGCCGACCGCGCCCAAGAGCACGAAGATCGCAGCCATCGCCGCGAGAATGCCGAGCACCTTTTCCCGGAAACCGATGGTCATGGCTACCCCCGTTCGTTCCACCGTCGCTCCTGTCGGAAGGTTTCGGCAGGAACCCAGCCAGACTTGAGCGGCCCGAGCCAGACCAGGACTTTCCGGGGATACCCCGCAGCCGGTCCGCTCGACCGGGCCGGCAGGTCAGGTACAGCTGCCCCCGACAGGGAGGGGCCGCACTGTCGAACCGTCGCACCTACCTGCCCTACCGAGGAAAACCGTCCACGCCGTGTAGGGGCGAGTCGTTGCCTCGCCCGCCCGCGCCGCAGGCGCGGCACATTCACATCTCCGTGTGTCGTGGCGGTAGCCTCGACGATCCGCGCACCACAGTCATCGCCCGGTCACGGGATGATTGCCGGCCCAGGCAGGCCGGCGGGTCCGGCACCGCCTGACCCCTACGGGACGGGGCCGATCACCTGACCGGTGACGGCCATCCGTTCCCGCGGCGCCGGACCGCCCAACCATGTAGGGGCGAGGCGCTGCCTCGCCCGGCCGCGCCGGTGGCGCGGCAACACGCAGCGCGGCATCCGGCACGCCCGCGACGTGGCAGGCCACAACGGCCGTCTGGTTGCCCACGACCATCGGCCGGCCCGCTGGGCCGGCGGGTCAGGCACCGCCTGACCCCTACCGGACGGGGGTGGCACCCGCCCGTCGCACCCAAAGGCCTGACCGGGG